>JBDSRU010000052.1:0-5931 GCA_039929145.1 Thermoanaerobaculia bacterium | reverse complement strand
AAATCCCGTGCAATTGCACAATCGTCGACTGCCGGCGGACTGGCTCTCCCGTCTGGCTGCGGAGGCGCGTGTGGCATCGGCCTTGCTCCGTCAGGCGGGTCAAGGGAGGGGTTCACCATGGCCAAACGAACGGGCACGCCGACCAGCGGCGATCGAAGTCCCTCGAGAGACCGAAAATCGGGGGCAAAAGGGCGCGCAGCAGAAGTTGACCTCAAGGCAGCGATCACGGAGCAGGAAAAAGCCACGCAGGCTCTGGCTGCCGCTTTTCCGTTCAATCCGAACAAGGGCGGCGAGTTCGGCCCGGCGAGCGGCACGCTCGAGCCGGGCGTGCACCGGAAACCGGGCAAGCCCTCGGTCGGAGCCAGCACGGTGACCGAGGTTTTCCCGACCCCGAAGACCGGAGCTCCGGCGCAACCAGGCCAGGACCCGGGCCATCACCCGCTCGAGGCATCGCGCAGCGATTCGAGCGGCCAAACGCTGACCACGAACTTCGGCGTGCCGGTCGCCGACAACCAGAACTCTCTCAAGGCGGGACTCCGTGGGCCGACGCTCATGGAGGACTTCATCCTGCGCGAGAAGATCACCCATTTCGACCATGAGCGCATCCCCGAACGTATCGTGCATGCCCGCGGATCCGGGGCGCACGGCGTCTTCGAGTGCTACGCCCCACTCGATCGCTACACCCGGGCATCTTTTCTCGGCGAGGCCGGGAAGCGCACGCCGGTCTTCGTCCGCTTCTCCACCGTCGCGGGCGAACGGGGATCCACCGATACGGCCCGCGACATCCGCGGTTTCGCGACGAAGTTCTACACCGACGAGGGGAATTTCGATCTGGTGGGCAACAACATCCCGGTCTTCTTCATCCAGGACGCGATGAAGTTTCCGGACCTGGTTCATGCGGTCAAGCCCGAGCCTAACAACGGCATGCCCCAGGCGGCGAGCGCGCACGACACCTTCTGGGACTTCGTCTCCTTGATGCCGGAGACGAGCCACGTTCTGATGTGGGCGATGTCGGACCGCGCGCTGCCGCGGAGCTTCCGCACCATGCAGGGCTTTGGAGTCCACACATTCCGACTGGTGAACGCGAAGGGCGACTCCCACTTCGTCAAATTCCACTGGACCCCGCTCGCCGGCACGCACTCCCTCGACTGGGACGAATGCGTCAAGCTCTCCGGCGCCGATTCGGACTTCCATCGCCGCGACCTCTGGGACTCGATCGAGCAAGGCGTGTTTCCGGAGTACGAGCTCGGTCTCCAGATTTTCACCGAAAGCCAGGCGGAGGCGTTCAGCTTCGATGTTCTCGACGCGACGAAGCTCGTGCCCGAAGAGCTCGTGCCCGTCCAGGCGGTCGGCCGGATGACGCTCCTGCGCAATCCTGACAATTTCTTCGCCGAGACCGAGCAGGTGGCGTTCGGAGTGCAGAACCTCGTCCCCGGACTCGACTTCTCCAACGATCCGTTGCTCGCCGGCCGAATTCACTCCTACTTCGACACGCAGCTCTCCCGGCTCGGCGGACCGAATTTCCATCAGATCCCCATCAACGCGGCGCTGGCGCCGGTCCACAACAACCAGCGCGACGGCATGCATCGCCAGACTGTCCCGCGCGGCCGGGTCGCTTATGAGCCCAATTCGCTGGGTGGCGGCTGCCCGTTTCAGGCGGGCGCCGCCGGCTTCACCTCTTTCGCGCAACCGCTCGCGGACGACAAGGTGCGCGGCAAGCCGGAGAAATTCGCCGATCACTATTCGCAGGCGACGCTCTTCTGGAACAGCCAGACCGCGTACGAGCAGGCGCACATCGTGCGCGGCTTCCGCTTCGAGCTGACCAAACTGACCGTGCCGGCGATCCGCGTGCGAACGCTTTCGATGCTGCGCAACGTCTCCGAGGAACTGGCGTCGAAAGTCGCCGAAGGTCTCGGCCTGGGCCTTCCGGAACCGATGCCGACGCTGGTGCCCCCGCCCAAGGTCGAAATCGAAAGCTCTCCCGCGCTCTCTCTCACCTTCCGCCCCGGTGACGGAGGCGTCCGCGGCCGCAAGATCGCGCTCATCGTCGCCGACGGCATCGACAGGAAGGCGCTCTCCGAGGTCGAGACGGGTCTCCAGGCAGCCGGCGCGAAGACGCTCCGTATCGGCGTCCGGCTCGGCCGCCTCGAATCGGCCGACGGCACCCTGCTCGACATCGAGACGACCTTCGAAACGATGCCTTCGGTGTTATTCGACGCCACCGTCCTCCCAGAAGGTGGGGCCGAGAACCTCGCTTCGCTCGGACAGGTGCGTGAGTTTCTCAAGGACCAGTATCGCCACTGCAAGGCGATCCTCGTTCCGGGCGACGGCGCGGATCTCGCCACCGCAGCCGAGATCCCCCTCGACGACAAACGAGACTGGGGCATCCAGGACAATCTCGAAGGGTTCATCGAAGCCGTCGGCAAGCATCGCAACTGGGATCGAGCCGCTGACCCTCCCCCGCTCTAAGCGTTGCGCTTCCAGCCGGGGATCCCGGTGCGACGGATCCCCGGCTCGATTCGTAGAATAGGACGTAGACCACCCGCATGAGCTTGGCCCTTCTCGACCATCTGTCCACCGCCCTCGAGGCCGAGCTCGGGCCTGGCGAAGATCGCTCATTCGTTGCGCAGTGGATCGTTGCCTTCTCTGGCGGCGGCGACTCGACGGCGCTGGCGCTGGGACTGGCGGAGGTCGCACCGAGGCACCGTCTGGCGGTGCATCTCTTTCATGTCGATCACGCGCTCGATCCCGGCTCGGCCGGGCGGGCGGTAGCGGCGGCCGGACTCGCCCGGAAAATGGGTCTGCCGTTCACTTCTGAGCGCCATCCGCCAGCGGAACGGGCACAGCGGCGGGAAGGGATGGAGGCCGCAGCGCGCGAAGTGCGCTACGCCGCCCTCGAGGCGTTTCGCGAGCGGTTGGGCGCCGATCGCATCCTCACCGCCCATCATCGCGACGATCAGATCGAAACCGTCCTGTTGCGCATCGCAGCCGGCAGCGGCATTGCGGGCCTCCAGGGGATTCACCGCCGCCGCGGCTTTCTGCTCCGTCCACTGCTCGACCTCGAGCGCTCGAGCCTCGACGCCTTCGTCGCGCAACACGGCATCGTGCCGCTCACCGACCCCACCAACCTGGACCTCGGGCAAGAGAGAAATCGCATCCGCCATCGGCTGCTGCCGCAGCTCCTTCGACAGGAGCCGGCCTTGGGCGGCGCCCTCGCCGCCGTCGCGACTGCGGCCGAGGGCGCCCGGAGCGCTCTGGACCGCCGTCTCGAAAAGCTGCTGGTAAAGGAAGGCGAGAACTCGCGGCCTCGCCTCGAGATTGCGGCGTTTCTTCCTTTACCGGAGCCTTTGCCTTTCTTCGCTCTCGGCCTCCTCGAGCGCCTGGCGGGGCGGGAGCGGCCCGGGTCGACGCGGTCGAAACGCGAACTCCTCCGCCAAGTGGCGGCAGCGCGGAACGGGGTGCTGGAGTTGCCTGCCGGTGCCGGAGACGGTCTGTTCTGGCAGGCCTCCGGAGGATTCCTCTGGCTCGCCCCTCCGCCCCCCGCCGAGGCCGCCTTTTCATATATTCTGGAGGCGCCGGGAGAGGTCGAAATTCCGGAGATTGGCGGCCATGTCCGGCTCTCCCGACAGCCCATGGCAGCGTGGATGCGTACTGGCGAGCGCCGACGCGCGGCGCTCGCGTTTCCAGTCGGCCCTGGCCCCAGGTGGACGGCCCGGGTGGAGATTCGGAGCCGCCTGCCAGGAGATCGGATCCAGGCACTAGGGGCGCCTGGAATTCGGCGGCTCAAAGAACTGTTGATCGATCAGAAGGTGCCGCGCGGCGAGAGGGATAGCCTGCCTCTGCTGATCGTCGACGGTGACCTCGCTTGGATTCCGGGGGTGACGATCGCCGACCGGTTCCGGCTGCAGGACGAAGGCTCCGCCTGGGTCGTCGAGTGGATCGATAACCCGCGACGCGACTTTCGGCGTATAGCTATCGATGAGGTTCCGGCCCAAGGCCGGGAGGAGTCTGAAACTTGAGTTCAACCCTGCGGACCCTGCTGCTCTGGATGGTCATCTTCGTGGTGGTCATCCTGCTCTGGAATACCTTTCAGGTCGGCAAGAAGACCACCCACGACCTCACCTATAGTGAGTTCAACGAGCAGCTGAACAAGGGACACATCGCCAAGATCACCCTGCGCGAGCAGACGATCACCGGCATCTTCAAGGAAGGCGGACAGTTCGACAAGGACTCCGAGTTCAAGGTCGAGCTGCCTTTCCGGCCGGACGCCGAGTTCACCGACCGGCTGATCGGCCAGAAGGTCGAGGTCCTGGCCGAGCTGCCGAAGGAAAATACCCTGCTGACGATTCTCGTCGGGTGGGCGCCAGTTCTGCTCCTCGTCGGCCTGTGGATCTTCTTCATGCGCCAGATGCAGAGCGGCGGCAACAAGGCGATGTCGTTCGGCAAGAGCAAGGCGAAGCTGCTTTCGACAACCGGAAAGAAGGTCACGTTCAAAGACGTCGCCGGCGTCGACGAGGCCAAGGAAGAGCTGCAGGAGATCGTCGAGTTCCTCAAGGACCCGCAGAAGTTCCAGAAGCTGGGCGGCAAGATCCCCAAGGGCGTGCTTCTCATGGGCCCTCCCGGAACGGGCAAGACCCTCCTCGCCCGGGCCATTGCGGGCGAGGCGAACGTGCCGTTCTTCTCCATCTCCGGATCCGATTTCGTCGAGATGTTCGTCGGCGTCGGCGCGTCGCGCGTCCGCGACCTCTTCGAACAGGGCAAGAAGAACGCCCCCTGTATCGTCTTCATCGACGAGATCGACGCCGTCGGCCGCCATCGCGGTGCGGGTCTGGGCGGCGGCCACGACGAGCGCGAACAGACGCTCAACCAGCTGCTCGTCGAAATGGACGGCTTCGAGACCAACGAAGGGGTCATCCTGATCGCCGGAACGAACCGACCGGACGTGCTCGATCCGGCGCTCCTGCGTCCCGGCCGTTTCGACCGCCGCGTCGTCGTCGATCGGCCGGACCTCAACGGACGCACGGGCATTCTCCAGGTCCACACGCGCAATATTCCCCTCGCCGAGGACGTGAATCTGGCTGTCCTGGCGCGCGGCACTCCGGGTTTCGCCGGTGCGGATCTCGCCAATCTGGTGAACGAGGCGGCGCTCATCGCCGCGCGGCGAGACAAGAAGAAAGTCGAAATGGTCGACTTCGAATACGCCAAGGACAAGGTCCTGATGGGCGCCGAGCGCAAGTCGCTCATCCTTACCGAAGCCGAGAAGACAGTGACCGCGTTTCACGAAGCCGGGCACGCGGTGGTCGCGGCGTTTCTTCCCGGCCACGATCCGGTGCACAAGGTGACGATCATTCCGCGCGGACGCGCTCTCGGCGTCACCATGCAGCTGCCCATGGAGGACAAGCACAACTACACCAGGGGCAACATCGCGAACGATATTTCGATCCTCATGGGTGGCCGCATCGCCGAGGAGATGACCCAGAAGGACATCACAACGGGCGCTTCGAACGACATCGAGCGCGCCACCGCGATGGCCCGTCGCATGGTCTGTGAATGGGGCATGTCCGACCTCGGGCCGCTCGCCTTTGGCGGCGACAGCGAGCCCGTTTTCCTGGGGCGGGATTTCGCCCAGAAGTCGGGCTACAGCGAGGAGACCGCGCAGCGCATCGACGCCGAAGTCTCGCGCATCGTGCAGCGCGCCTACGAGCAGGCGCGGGAAATCCTCAAGCGCCACCGCGCGGTGCTCGACCGCGTCGCCGCGCAGCTGCTCGAGAAGGAATCGCTCGACGGCATCGAGGTCTACGCCATCATCACGGAGCTCACCGGCGAGCACCTCGATCCGATGCCGCGCCCGCGCGTCGAAGCTGGCCCGGTGCCGCCCGCAGCAGGGCCCTCGCCGGCCGGCCCGGTTTCCGGACGTCCAACCACCGGTCC
>JBDSRU010000051.1:0-11279 GCA_039929145.1 Thermoanaerobaculia bacterium | reverse complement strand
GCTTCGGGCAGCGGATGCCCAGCGCCGCGAGATCCTGATCGGCGTTGCGGGTGTCGTAGAAGGTCGGGTGGATGAAGTAGTCGACCGCCGAGGCCGGAATGCCGATCAGCTGATAGACGCCGGGGACGTGCTCGATCGCCGACTTGGCGACGCTGAGCGGCATCGGCACGCGGACGATCACCCGACCGGTCGCCTTGCCCATCAAGGTGATCGCCTCGTCGATCGTCGGCGGGTCGGGGTCGGCGAGCTGGTAGCAGCGACTCGCGGCCCCTTTCCAATCCGACAGCGCGGCGATCGCGTCGATGACGAAATCGCGCGGGACGAGATTGATCCGCGTCCGCCTGGGGTCGCCGGGCACCGGCAGTACCGCCACGGTCGGCTGCTTCAGCAGCCAGCGGAGCACGTAATAGGGACCGTCGTACTTCTGCGTCTCGCCGCTCCTCGAGTCGCCGGTCACCACCGCCGGGCGGTAGATCGTGACCGGCATTCCACCCCGCATCCGCTCGCGCACTTCGAGCTCGGCGAGGTACTTCGTCTCTTCGTAGAAGTTGTTGAACTCCTGCCCGCGCACGAGGTCGTCCTCGCGGAAGATGCCGGTATAGCGACCGGACACGTAGCAGGTGGAGACGTACTGCAGACGCTTCAGCTTCGGCGCGCCTGCGGCGAAGTCGAGGACGTTTCCAGTGCCGGCGACGTTCACCTTCATGCCGACCTCGCGCGGGATCGAGAGGTCGTAGACCGCGGCGAGATGAAAGACCTCGCTCACTTCGCGGGCGAGCGTCGCCGGATTTTCGAGTCCGAGGTCGCTCTGGGTGATGTCGCCGGTGACCAGAGAGAGTCGGCCGCCGAGCGGCGCCTTGCGGGCCGCGAACTCGCGCTCGATCGCGGCCAGGCGGCGCTTCGCGAGGGTGACGAACTTCGGCTGCACCAGACAGACGACGGACGGTTTGCCCTTGCGCTGGAGGACACGGCGCACGAGCTCGGAACCGAGAAAGCCGGGGAACCCGGTCAGCAGGACTTTGGCCATGGTTTCTACCTCGAGAGCGGGTTCAGCGCAGACCCGGGAGGCGACGCAGCGCCCGCAGCGCCCCCGTCATCCAGCGCCCGAAAACCTCGTCGGGCACGCCGGTGGGGGCCGCGATCGCCATGCCGCGCTGCACCGCCACGGTCTGCGCTTCGGTGTACTTGAGGATCCCTTCGCTGCCGTGGCGGCGGCCGAGACCGGAGGCCTTGAAGCCGCCCATCGGGCCTTCGATCGAGCCCCAGGCGGCGGCGTAGGCCTCGTTCACGTTGACCGTGCCACTCTGGATCCGCGTCGCCATGCGGCGGGCGAGCTCGGTGTCGCGCGACCAGATGCTGGCGTTCAGGCCGTACTCGGTGGCGTTGGCGAGCTCGATCGCCTCCTGATTGGAGGAGAACGGGTAGACCGAGACGACAGGGCCGAAAGTTTCTTCGGCGAAAAGGGTCATCTCCGGCGTCGTCCCGGTGAGGATCGTCGGCTCGTAGAACAGCGGTCCGAGGTCGGGCCGCGCCTTGCCGCCGGCCTCGAGGCGGGCGCCCTTGGCGACGGCATCTTCGACGTGCCGGGTCACCGTCGCGAGCTGCTTCGCCGAAGCCAGCGAGCCGATGTCGCAGCTCCAGTCGAGCGCCGCACCGAGTTTCAACCGGCCGGTGGCGCGCACGAACTCGGCGACGAAGCGATCGAACAGCGACTCGTGCACGAACAGCCGCTCGATCGAGATGCACAGCTGGCCCGCGGACGAGAACGAACCGCGCACGGCACCCGCGACCGCGGCGTCGAAGTCGGCGTCGGCGAGCACGAGCATCGGATTCTTGCCGCCGAGCTCGAGCGAGCAGCCGGTGAGCTGCGAGCCGGCCTCGCGCGCCAGCAGCCGCCCGGTCGCGGTCGAGCCGGTGAACTGCAGGTAGTCGGAGGCCTTGAGGATCGACGGCCCGAGGACCGGCCCGTCACCGGCGACGACCAGCATGATCTCCTCGGGAAGTCCGCACTCGATCAGCAGGTCGAGCGCCCAGAGCAGAGAGAACGGCGTCTGCAGATCGGGCTTGGCGAGCACGGCGTTGCCGGCGAGGAGCGCCGGGATGGCGTCTGTGATGCCCATCGAGAGCGGGTAGTTCCAGGGCGAGATGATGCCGATGATGCCCTTGGGATGCTGATACTGCCAGGCCTGGGTGAGTCCCGGCAGCGCGCCCTTGCGCGACTTCGGCCCGAGGATCTCGGCGGCGTGAATGGCGTAGTAGCGCGTCACGATCGCGGTGTCGAGAACTTCTTCCAGGGCGTGCTTGCGGGCTTTGCCGGACTCGAGCTGGATGAGGTCGAGGATCTCCTCCTGCCGATCCAGGACCTGGTCGTGAAAGCGCAGGAAGATCTTCGCGCGGTCGTCGAAAGAGCGCTGCGCCCACTCCTCCTGGGCGATGCGCAGACGGGCCTGGGCGAGGACGACATCTCCCGGCGTCGAACGCGGCAGCGTGCCGATGAGCGACTCGTCGAGCGGCGTGTGGACCTCGATCGGCTCCGCCGAAAGGCGGGCGACGACGCGCCGGGCGAGCTCCGGCAGGCGGTCGAGCACCGCCGGGCGCCGCGCGACGGTGTCAGGCCTCTGGGCTGGATGAAGCTGGTGAGCGGCGGAAGCGGCGGACTTGGCGGCGCGGGCCATGGTGCCCGCAGATTCTCACCCGCGGGGCTTTACGTCAAGCTGCGGCATGAAATTGACGCGCCGCGGCGCAAACGGCCCGAGATCTGCCAGGCGGTTCGGGAGCGAGGCTCAGGCTTTGGCGGCGCCGAAAGAGCGCTCGAACAGGTTATGGATTGCCTGCCGCCCCTCCTCCGAAAGATTTCGCGTGCCGGTGCCGGAGAAGGTGCGATGGCCGATCTTGGGCTGGTCCGGAACCCAACGGCCGTCGATCCAGGTGAACCACTCCATCCGTCCCTGGTCGTAGACCCAGACTTCGCGATTGAAGAGCTTCGCGAGCTCGACGCCCCAGCCGGTGCCGCCCTTGACGGTGTCGTCGGGCTGGATCCAGCCGAGCGCGAAGAGCTGCCAGCTGCCGTTGACCATGTGGTAGAGCGACTGGATGACCCGGCGGATGAGATCGGCTTCGTGGTACGTCCGTCCCATGCGCTTCGAGACGATCTCCATCGAGATGTCGCCGGAGGCGAGCTCGGCGTCGCTAAGGACCTTGACGCCGACCGGCCACTCCATGGCGTGGCCCTCGAACGAGAGCGTGGTCTGGTCGATCCCCCAACGCTTCGCGCAGCGGCCGAATTCGGCCTCGGAGCCACGATGGCCGCCGGAGATCAGGCTGGGTCGAGTCGAATTCGGCATCGCGAAGCTCCTAGCTGTCGAAAGCGCGGCCCTTGCCGCAGTGCGTCGATGGCGGCCGGATTGTATCCGACACCGCAAACGGCGGCCAAAGCTGATCCGGCTCTAACGTCCGAACCCAGCCAGCACGTCGAGGACGAAGTCGATGTCCTTGTCGGTGTGATCGGCGGAGACCTGGAAGCGGATGGTCTCGTCGCCCTTGGGTACGACGGGGAAGTTGAGACCGGTGGCGAGGATGCCGTGCTGCAGCAGGTGGCGCACCAGGGCGGTGGTCTTCGGGGTGTCGCGGACGAAGAGCGGCACGACCGGATGGGTGCCCTGCAAGGTCTCGAAGCCCAACCGGATCAGGCCGTCGCGGAACTGGCGCGTGCGGGCGGAGAGATGCTCCAGCAGGCCCTTGCCGTCCGGGCCGTCGAGAATCTCGACCGCCCGATTCGCCGCCGCAGCCTCGGCGGGGCTGATCGGGTTCGAGTAGATGTAGGTCGGCGACGACTCGCGCAGGAAGTCGATCAGGCCGGCGGCGCCGGTGACGTAGCCGCCGTTGACGCCGAACGCCTTGCCGAGCGTGCCGATGAGGATGTCGGCGGGTCCAGCGCCCGAAGCCTCTTCGGTGCCTCGCCCCGTGGCACCGAAGGCGCCGACGCCATGGCTGTCGTCGACGATGACGACGACGTTTTCGGGGAAGGCGGCGTCATGCTTTTTCGCCACGTCGTAGATCGCCGGCAGCGGCGCCTCGTCGCCGCGCATCGAGAAGATCCCGTCGGTGACCACGAGGGCCCGCTTGCAGCCTTCGACCTCGGAGAGCCGCGCGTCGAGCTCGGCGACGTCGTTGTGGCGGTAGACCCGCTTCTCCTTCGGCCGCGCCAGCTTCATCGCGTTGATGATGCAGTTGTGGTTGAGCGCGTCGGAGACGAAGGCGGTCTCTTCGGAGACCAGCGGCGTGAAGACGCCGAGCATTGTGGCGTACGCCGAGGAGAAGATCATCGCCGCCTCCCGGCCGTGGAACCGGGCGAGGGTCGCCTCGAGCTCGACGTGCGGGGCGTAGGTGCCGCTGATGAAGCGCACGGCCCCAGGGCCGGCGCCGTACTTGCGGGACGCCGCCTCCTCGGCTTCGATCACCTCGCGGCGCAGATTCATGCCGAGGTAGTTGTTCGAGTTCATCTTCAGGAAGAGCTCACCGCCGCGGCCGGCGACGCGGTAGCGCGGGCCGAAGCCGGCAGCGGCCGGCACGACGCCTTCGATGACCAGCTCGTGGCGCTTCGGATTGCCGCGCGCGTCCAGGACGGCGAGGTCGGAGGCGAGGGCGGTCAGGAAACGATCGTGCGGCATGAGGACCTCTCTGTTGGGCTTGGGCGGGCTTGGACGGGCTTGGGTCGAGCGTCGCGAGGGTCGCGAGCGGCGCGCGTCAGGCGATTCTGAGCTTCAGGCGCAATTCCCTGAGCATCTCTGCGACCATGGCGGCGAGGTCGTAGCGCGGCGCCCAGCCCCACTCGGCACGCGCCGCCGAATCGTCGAGCGATTCGGGCCAGGAGTCGGCGATCCGCTGCCGTACCGGGTCGATGTCGTAGTCGATGGTGAACCCCGGCAGGTGTTTGGCGATCTCCGCCGCGAGCTCGACCGGAGTGAAGTTGACCGCGGCGATGTTGAACGAGTTGCGGTGTTTGAGACGCGCCGGATCGGCTTCCATCACGTCGATCGTGGCGCGAATGGCGTCCGGCATGTACATCATGTCGAGCCGGGTGTCGGCGCGCAGGAAGCAGGTGTAGCGGCCGTGGCGCAGCGCCTCGTAGAAGATGGTGACGGCGTAGTCGGTCGTCCCGCCGCCCGGCGGCGCGGTGTGTGAGATCAGGCCGGGAAAGCGCAGGCCGCGCACATCGAGGCCGAAACGCGAGGCGTAATAGTCGGTCAGCAGCTCGCCGGCGACCTTGGTGACGCCGTACATCGTCGTCGGCCGCTGCAGGGTGTCCTGTGGCGTCTGCTGTCTTGGCGTCGAGGGGCCGAAGGCCGCGATCGAGCTCGGAAAGAAGACGGCGCAGCGCTCCTGGCGGGCGATTTCGAGCATCTTGTAGAGCCCGCCCATGTTGAGCTCCCACGCCACGTGAGGCTTCTCTTCCGAGGTCGCCGAGAGGAGCGCCGCGAGGTGGTAGATCGTGCCGATGTCGTAGCGGCGGACGAGGTCGTGCGCCTGCCGGGCGTTGGTCGCGTCGAGGACCTCGAACGGGCCGCCAGCGTCCGGGTCGCCAGGGGGAACCCGGATGTCGGAGGCGATGACGTTCTCGGCGCCCTTCTGCCGACGCAGTTCGTGGACCAGCTCGGAGCCGATCTGACCCAGGGCTCCAGTGACGAGTATTTTTCGCATGAGCAGTAGGATGGTACCGGCTTTCAGGCCACGAAATCGAGCCACCGCTCGGCGGCCCGTTCCGCCGCCTTCCCCGGGACAACGGTCGGCTGCCCCTTGATGGCGCTCTCCGGAGAAGCGGTTCGAGCGCACAGGCGCCGGCGCCCGGTCGGCGGCCGCGACTGCGGGCTCGGCGTGGCACGGTTCTTGAGACCCAGTTCCGCTCCAGGGAGGCAACGAAATGGGCAGCGACTCAGGCTTCGATCACGATGGCGATGGGACGTCTCGGGCTGTCCGCGGCAGAAGTGAACCGGTCCAGGGCGGCGGGCAGAGAGCCATGGCCGAGAGGGATCTCGCAAGTCCAACGGCGAGGCCGCCCCGCGCTTCGACGCTACGGATCGAGATCTCCACCCGGACGATGGTCACCCTGGTCTGTGTGCTCGCCACCGTCTTCGTTTTCATCCGTCTCCTGCCGGTGGTGATGGTGCTGGTCGTGGCTCTGTTCATTGTCGGCAGCATGGCCCCGGTGGTCGAGGCGATGGAGGCTCGCGGCATTCGTCGGGGGTGGGGAATCGCCATCGCCTTCACGACCTTCTTCGGCGTCGTGGTCGGCCTCGCCGCCCTGACGATTCCGGCCCTGGTCGAGCAGGGCCGGGCTATCTGGCAGCAGGAGCCGCGCCTGCGGGCGCAACTGGCCGAGCGCCTCGCCGACTCGGACCTGACTCGACCGCTGGCCGCTTCGCTGCGCAACGTGCGCTACGCCGAGCTCGCCAGCCAACTCGCCGACAAGGCGCTCAGCTATTCCGCCCGGATCGTCGAGTTCCTCGCCTACGGGCTGAGCGCCATCTTCCTCGCGCTCTACATGATGATCGACCGTGACCGCCTGCGCGGGGCGCTCTTCGCGATCGTCCCCCGCTCGCGGCACATCCGCCTGTCGCGGGTCATGATGAACCTGCAGACGATCGTCGGCGGGTACATCCGCGGGCAGATGCTGACCTCGGCCCTGATGGCGGCCTTCACCCTCCTCGTGCTGACGGCCTTGCGCGTTCCCGGTGCCCTCGCGCTCGCCGTCGTCGCCGGGGTCGGCGACGTGCTGCCGTACATCGGCATCTTTTTCACCGTCGGCCCGGCCGTGTTGGCGGCTCTCACCCGCAGTCCGGGCACCGCCCTTGTCGTCCTCGCCCTGATGCTCTCCTACGCCGAGTTCGAGAACCGGATCCTGATCCCGCGCGTCTACGGTCGCGCACTGCGGCTTCCCTCCTCGGTGGTCTTCTTCTCCCTGCTCGCCGGCGGGGTGTTGATGGGCATCCCCGGGGCCCTGCTGGCGCTGCCGGTGGCGGCGGCGGTGCGCATGCTCATCGAAGAGTTGCGGGTCGACCTGCCCGGCGAGGACCAACCGATCCACGTCGAGCGCGATGAGCGTGACGAGCGTGGCGAAGAGGAGTACGAGCGGCGCGTCGAAGGCATGCCGGCGGTCGATGCCGCCGCCGTTGCCGTCGAGATGGCCCACGAGCGGCGCCGGGAGGAGACTGCAGCGCAGAGCGTCGATGGCGTCGAGGTCCCGCCGAGCGACGAGGTATTTCCGGAGGCGGCGATTCCCGTCGAGCCTGGCGCCACCGGAAACGTGCCCGAGACCGTGCCGGCGGAGGACCTTCGCACGGGCAGTAAGAATGGGGAGTGACCCATCTGCCGATCGTCGGGGACCCTCAGGCGAGAAAGGCGAGCAACTGGTCGTTGACCCGCGCGGTTGCCTCGTGTTGCACCCAGTGACCGGCGCCGGGGAGGAAGTGGAGCTCGGCCTCGCGGCACCGCGGGACCGAGGCGCGCGCCATACCGGCTCCAAGAGCGACGTCGTCCTCGCCCCAGATGAGCCGCACCGGCGGCTCGACGCGACGGTGAGCGGGCCGTTTCGGCGGCGCCCATAGGGCGGCGCGGTACCAGTTCAGCATGGCCGTGAGGGCGCCTGGCCGGGCGGCGGCCCCGGCGTAGAGGTTGAGCTCCTCGGGCTTGAAGGTGCCAGGACGGCTGGTGCGCTTGAAGATCGACCGGAAGGCGCGAAAGCCGGCCGCCTGGATCTTGCGCTCGGGCAGGAAGGGGAGCTGGAAATAAAAGATGTAGCGGCTGCGCCGGCGCTGCTCGCGGTCGTGGAGCAGAAACTGCCGCATCACCGCCGGGTGGGGGATGTTGAGCAGCGCCAGGCGCGCAAAGCGCTCCGGAAAACGCTGCGCCCCCCACCAGGCGACCGCTCCGCCCCAATCGTGAGCCACCACGTCGACCGGAGCGGGGCCGAGATCGTCGAGCAGCCCGCGCAGGTCGTCGGTGAGCGGGTCGAGGCCATAGGCGCGGATCCCCTTCGGCTTCCCCGACAGGTTGTAGCCGCGGAGGTCGGGGACCACCACCCGGCGGCCGGCGGCGGCGAGCACCGGAACTTGTCGTCGCCAGCCCCACCAGAATTCAGGAAAGCCGTGAAGGAGCAGCACCGGGCGGCCGTTCGCCGGGCCGGCCTCGACGATGTGCAGCCTCACCTCCGGCAGGTCGAGGAAGCGCTCGCGGAGCGCGAGGTCGGGATTCTCGGTGGCGAAGCTCGCCAGGGCGGGATCCAGGAACGGAAGATGCCGTTCCGCCGAACCTTCCGTCCGCATCGCTGTCACGAGGGAACGGCGACCTCCTGCAGGACCGCGAGCACCCGGGCGATATAGGCGTCGCGAGTGAACGGCTTGGCGAGCACACGCTCTGGCGGCACGCCAAATTCGTTGGACTCTCTGGTCGCCGCAAGCTCTCCGCTGACGAGGATGCAGCGCCGGGCAAGTTCAGGCAGGTGAATTTCGATCCAGGCGTAGAGCCCCAATCCGTCCATCTCGCCGGGCATGCGGATGTCGGTGATCACCGCGTCGCAGTGTTCGCGCTCGAGGATGGCAATCGCTTCGGAAGCGTTTTTCGCCAGCAGGGAGCGGATCCCGATCCTGGCGAGGAAGTGGCGCTGAATGTTGCGCAAGGCCGGTTCGTCGTCGACGATGAGAATCCGGCGCTCTTCGCCCGCCGGGCCTGCGACGGATCTGACCGGGAGATCCGGCGCGAGGGAAGCCGCGCCTTCCACTTGGGAAGGCAGAATCTGCCCGCTGCTCTCCTGATTCTCCACCAGCGGCTTCGGCGCGGCGACCGCGGGCAGCAGGATCGTCACCCGGGCCCCGCCGGAAGGCAGGTTCTCGGCGCTGATCGTGCCTCCGGCCTCGGTGACAAAGCGCTGGGCGAGGGAGAGGCCTAGCCCGGTGCCGCTGCCTACGGGCTTCGTCGTATAGAAGGCGTCGAACACGCGAGCCGGCTCGGCGAACCCCGGTCCGTCGTCGTCGAACGTGAGCGCGATCCAGTCTTCGCCGGTGGATTCGGCGCGGAGTTTGAGCCGGGTGCCGCCGCCGGTGGACATCGCCTCGAGCGCATTGGTCATGATGTTCATGACCGCGTGCTCGAGGCGTTGAGCGTCGGCGGCGACGTAGAGCGTCGCGGGAACATTCACCGCGAGCTCCTTGCCGGCCTGCGTGAATGCATAGGAGCGCAGGCCGGCCGCGACCTTGACTGCAAAGCTCAGAGCGACCGGACCCGGCTGGGTATTCGATTGACGGGAGAACTGCAGGAGGTTCTTCACCAGGTCGCCTGCCCGGCCGGTCTCGCGGATGAGCGGCGTCACGAACTCACGGCTGACTCGCCGGACGGCTGGATCGGCGTGATTTCCGAGCTCCGAGGCGATGCACTCGGCGTTCCCCAGGATCCCGGCAAGGGGGTTGTTCAACTCGTGCGCCAGGCCCGCGAGCATGAAACCGATGGCACCCAGCTTCTCCTGCTGGACGAGACTCTGTTGCGCCTGCTCGAGGTTGCGAAGGTTCTCGCTGAGCTCGAGGTTCTGGTTCTCGATCCTGGTGCGTGCCGACTGGATGCTGTCCGCCATTTCATTGAATCGCTGTGCCACCGCCTCGAGCTCCGAATACCGTTGCGGCGGAATTCGGGCCGCCAGGTCGCCACTCGCGAGCTTCACCGTCGCGGCGGCGAACTGGTCGAGGGGCTGAACGACTCGCCGCTGGATGAGCCGGACGAAGAAGATCGCCAGTCCCATCAGGCCTGCGCCGATCAGGGTGATGGCGAGGACATAGCGCTGGAACTGCGCCACCTGCGCTTCGTGCAGCTGCTCCAGCTCGCGCTCGCGCAGAGCGACGAAGTGGGAGATCTCCAGCTGCAGGCCCTCGGTCAGGCGATGCATCTCGGCGACGCGCGCACCGGCGGCGAGCGATTCGCCTCGGGCAATGAGGTCGAAGGCACCGTGAGCGACGACCTCGAGGGCTTCGTGCTGCTCCTTGATCGTCTCGACCTGAAGCCGCGCCTCGAGGGTCATGGATAGAAACAGGTACTGGCGGAGGCGCGTGTACGCCCTCGCCCCGAGGAGGTCGAAACGCTCCATGTTGCGTGCGCCTGGAGCCTGAAGCTGCTGATAGGCCGCGAGGATCTGACCGTAGAGCGAGGTCGTGATCTCGTCGGCGGCGCGCTGCTCGGACAACAGCTGGTGCGTGTCGCGCTCGACCTCGCGGCGCGACGATTCGAACAGCAGAAAGGTCCCTCCCAGGACCGCGCTTGCGGCGACAGCGAAGCCGATGGTGCCGAGGAAGAGGAGTTGGCGCAGCGATCGCGGCTGGCTCACTGGGGCTCTTCTGAAGGGCTGGCGCCGACCCTGCGGGTTCCCTCTGGCGTGACTTCCACGAGGCTGTAGGCCGGACGGGGATCGCCGCCGGTGTCAAAAGCGATGGTGCCCGTGACTCCTTCGTAGGGCGGGTTTCGAGTGCCGACGCCGGCGAGATACTCGCGAATCGCCTCGCGGTCGACGCCCGCGCTGCGCGCCGCAGTCGCCAGCAACTTCACGGCGTCGTAGGTAAACGCGGCCTCGGCGGTGAACGGAGCCCCGTCCGGCGGATGGAAGCGCGAGCGCAGTTCATCGAGCGCGTCGCCCGCGGCGTTCGCATCGAAGAGGCTGACGTAGCGCACGCCGTTCAGGATTCCGCCGACGTTGCGGTAGGTCATCGCTTCGTCGACGCCGTCGCTCGCCAGAACCCGGATGCCGGGCACCCGAAGGCGAAGCTCGGGCAGGAGCTGGCGCAACTGCGCCGCGCGTCCGATCCAGATGAGCAGGTCCGGTTTCTCCTGGGCGATCCGTCGCGCCGTCGCGCCCGGCTCGGGCAGGGGCGCTTCGTGGATGTAGGGCGCGTCGTAGACCACCGGCACGCCCGCGCGCTCCAGCAGCGCCTGAAACTCCTCGTGCAGAGCATGCCCATAGTCGTCATTGACGAAAAACAGGGCGACGCGCGGAGTCGCCTGGTCAGCGGTCACCTGCTCGGCGAGGTACCTCGCCTGGTGGACGTCGCTCGGGACGAGCCGGATCGTGTAGGGCCCGACCTGGCGGAGCAGGGGGGCGGAGCTCGTCGGCGCGATCTGAACCAGGTGTCGTGCGTTGTAGATCTGCGCGGCGGAGAGGCTTGCGCTGCTGTTGGAATGGCCGACGACGCCGACCACCGACGGGTCGAGCGTCAGCTCCTCGGCCGCCGCGAGAGCCAGGCTGG
>JBDSRU010000050.1:0-2835 GCA_039929145.1 Thermoanaerobaculia bacterium | reverse complement strand
CGCGACCTGCGGTGGCGGCGGCGGTGGGGGAATGGGCGGTGTCTCTTCCGGTGGGATGAGTGAAGCCGAGGTCTATCGCGTGCCGTGGAAGGTTCTCGATCCCAAGGCGGCGCCAGAAGCTGGTGCTTCGGGCTGGTCGCTGCTCTGGTTCCCGGTCTCGCGCGACGACGCCCGTGGCTCGCAGCTTCTGGAGTCTCGCTACCTGACCGTGACGATTGCTCCCTGCGTCGGTTTCTGGATCGTGCCCTCCGACGCCACCGCGCTGCGTCTCAAGTACGGCGCGATGGATGGCAACGCCGTGGCGCTGCTGGTCGGCTCCGACGGAGTCGAGCTGGCCCGCGTCGCGCCGGAGAAGGGGCAGCTTCGGGTGGCCACTCTCGAAAAGGCGATGCGCAGCGAGCTCGACCGGCGGCGCGCAGTTGCCGACGCGCGCCTCGAGGAGGCGGTCGCCTCCGAGAAGTCGGGAGCGATCGACGCCGCTGCCGGTCTCTACCAGGAGATCTACGGCCAACGTTGCCTCATTCCGAGCTCGGCGCGCAAGGCCCAGAAAGCGCTCAAGCGCCTCGGCCGGGCCGTGGCCGACGAGGACGCCGCGCTCGAGCAAGCAGAGCCGGACGCGACGCCCGAAAAGTCAGCGGAGATGACCGCTCTGCTTCGTGCAGGACTCGAGGCCGAGTTCGCGCTGCGAATCGACGACGCCCGGCATGCCTATGAGGCGGCGCACGCCGCCGATCCCGCCGATCCGGTCGCGACGCGGTTTCTGGCCGAGTTCCATCGCCATCACTCGGGCGACTGGCAGCTGGCGCGAGCCCTCTTCGGCGAGATCCTGGCGCGCCCGGCCGATGCCATCTCGCGGGCGGTAGCCCTCCACGGGCTCGGCAAGATGACGATCCACGCCGGAGAGTTCCAGCGCGGTGTCTCAATGTTCGAAGCCTCGATCGCCGAATTTCCGCTGGCGCTCACCTACCGCAACCTCGCGGTGTTCTGGAACTCGGAGGGCCGTTTCGACAAGGCGAGCAGCTACGTCGACCAGGCGATCGCTCTCGCTCCGGACGATCTCTACAACAAGATCTTCGCCGCGACCTACCTGGTCGGCCAGGGCAAGCCCGACGAGGCGCTGCGGATCGCGCAAGCGAACGAGCCCATTCTCGAGGCGTCGTACAACCTGGCGGCGATCTGGGCACAGCTGGGAAACAAGGAGAAGGCGCTCGAGCTCCTCGCCCGCCACTTCTACCAGTACGAGCGCTTCGATCCCGTGCGCACCCGCGAGATGCAGGAGGCACGCGACGACATCGCCTTCGCCGCGTACCACGACGACGCCGAATTCGTGGCGCTCACCGAGCTCGCGAAGCAGGATCCCGACTCCTACCACCAGACAAGGTAGCGCGTTCGTCCACTCCGGCGCCCGCCAGTTGCGCGGCGCGCCGCATAGACTTCCTCCGCGATGACTCGCAGATTCTCCGCTCTTGCGCTACTCGCGGCGATGCTCGTCCCTGCCGTGCTCTACCTGCCGACCCTCGGCTTCGGCTTCCTCTTCGACGACCGGCCGTTGTTGATCGACAACCCGGTCGTGCAGGCGCCGGCCGGCCTGACGGAACTTTTCACCAGCGATCTCGACCCGCGCTCGCGTCTCTCGGATGCACCGACGACGAACTACCTGCGGCCGCTCTTCCTCGCCCTGGCTTCGGGTCTCTACCGGCTCTGCGGCGACAGGCCGGCTGGCTGGCACGCCGCCGCGCTTCTCCTGCACGCGCTGCTGGGCGGCCTGGCCTTCCTGGTTCTGCGGCGCGAAGGACTCGCCGAGCCGACCTCGCTCGCCGCCGCGCTGCTCTTCTCGCTGCATCCGGCGCATGTTCACTCGGCGGCCTGGATCTCCGGTCTCCAGGATCTGCTCTTCGCGGTTCTCGTCCTCGTGGCGTTCCTCGCCTACAGAGCTTCGCAGAGCCGGCCGCAGGCGGGCGCCGGTCCGTTGAGCGCGCTTGGAGTCGCCTATCTCCTGGCCCTTCTCGCCAAAGAGCCGGCGGTCGGGCTCCTCATCTTCGCGCTCGCCGAGACCGCCTGCACGGAACTCCTGGCGCGCCGGCGGAAGACGGCGATTCCTCGGCGGACTCCACGGGCGGAACTGCTCACACTCGGAGTCGTGACCTCAGGTTACTTCGTCTATCGGGCAGCGGTTCTCGGCACCCTGGCGCATTCGTTCCCGACTGCACCCGCCCTGCCGCTCGCGCTGGCGAGCGTTCCGGTGGCGATCCTCGCGTACCTGCGCGATCTCCTCTGGCCGGTGGGCCTGTTCCTCCTGCACCCCGCGCGACCCGTCGCTGCCGTTTTCTCGGCGCCGAGCGCCGGAGCGGCCCTCGGCGTCGTCGGCGTCGTCGCCGCTTTGCTGTACGGTCTCCGGCGGCGTCCAAACCTGGGCTTGCCGGTGCTGTGGAGCCTCGCCTGGCTGGCGCCGGTACTGGCTCTGTGGACCTTGAATCCCGAGTGGATGGTGATGGATCGCTATCTGCTTCTGCCGACGCTCGGCCTCGCGTGGGGAGTGGCGCTCCTCCTTCCACTCGAAGGCGGAAGGAGCTCAATCGATCTCTGGCGCGGCATGGTCTGGGCGGGGCTGCTGATCGCTTTCGCGGGTCTCTCCGCCGCGGGAATGCAGACCTTCGCGAGTGAGGAGCGCTTCTGGTCGACTGCGGTCCGTTCCGATCCGGGCAGCTCGACCGCCTGGGCGGAGTGGGCGCGCCTGCGCGCCGACGCCGGCGATCTCGCTGGCGCCGCCTCGGCGCTCGAGCGCGCGACGGAGCTCGATCCCCGGGCCCTCCTGCCGCGCCATCGGCGGGCGCT
>JBDSRU010000049.1:0-10259 GCA_039929145.1 Thermoanaerobaculia bacterium | reverse complement strand
GACCTTCTGGTTTACGCCCACCGCGTCGACTCTCCCTGGCACGGCGCGTCAGCCCTGCGCGTGCGCAATCCGCTGGTCGAGGGCAATCGGGAGCCTCGCCCATGAACGTCCTGAAGTTCGCGGCGTTCTCCGACGGCGACAGCGGCGGCAACCCCGCTGCCGTCGTCATCGCCGAACAGCATCCGTCGCCGGAGGAGATGCAACGCATCGCCGCCGAGGTCGGCTTTTCGGAGACGGCGTTTGCCGCACCGATGCCGGGGACGAAGACCGGCTTCCGCGTGCGCTTCTTCAGCCCTGAGTCCGAAGTGCCGTTCTGCGGCCACGCGACGATTGCGCTCGGCGCGGCGCTCGCGCGCGAGAGGGGCGACGGAATCTTCAATCTGCAACTGAACGACGCGGCGATCACCGTCGAAGGGCGTAGCGAGGGCGAGCTCGTGATGGCGGCCCTGCAGTCGCCGCCGACCCGCAGCGCCCCGGCGCCGGCAGAGCTGGCGCAGGAGTTCCTCGATCTCTTCGGCTACCGGCCGGAGGAGCTCGATCCGCGGATTCCCCCGGCGCTCGCCCACGCCGGCGCGAATCATTTCGTGATCGGGCTCGCCACCCGCGCGGCGCTCGCGCGGATGAAGTACGACCTCGACGCCGGAAGCCTGCTGATGAACCTCGAAGGGATCGTCACCGTCGTCCTCGCTTGGGCGGAAAGCGCTCGACTCTTCCACACCCGCAACCCGTTCGCCTCCGGCGGCGTCTACGAGGACCCGGCCACCGGCGCCGGCACGGCGGCGTTCGCCGGCTATCTGCGCGACCTCCGCTGGCCCGGTCTCGAAGGGGGCGGAAGAATCGAAGTGATCCAGGGCGAGGACATGGGGATGCGCTCACGTCTCACCGCCGAGCTGAGCGACGTTCGCGGAAGCTCCGTCCGCGTCTCCGGCACCGCGCGAACGCTCTAGCGGCCTCAGTGGTCGGGCGGAGAGGAATCCTCGCCGCAGGTCCAGCCCGCTTCACTCCGGCGGCTTGCCGATCTTCATGTAGATCTTTCGCTGCGTCCCGTCGATGTTCTCGACCACGATCTCGGCGACCAGCCAGCCGGTCGCTTCCTCGAAGCGATTGAGCGCCAGGGAGATCGCGTCGAGCGCTTCGATTCGCGCCCGGCCGACGGCTTCGGGCAGCTCCGCCGGAGCCTCTTCCGCCGCAACCGGCGGCGGAGTCGCCACTTCGGGCGTGGACCCGCGCTCCGTGCGGACGGGCTCGCCTTCGGACTCGCCGAGCTGCGCCTCGCTGGAGATCGCCGCGCGAAGGGAGGCCAGTGCCGCGACACCTCGTGCGTGATCGTCGCTCCCGATGCGGAGCGGCGGAATCCCTGCGAGCTCGCCGACGAGCTCGATCTCGAGCTCCTGCAGCGCCGCGAGGCCCCGCGGCTCTCCCTCGTCGATCGCCATCCCGACGCGTTCGACGAGAGCTCGAAGTCCTTCCAGTCCGTTTTCAGTCACCCGCCCAGTCTAGCCGGATCGCGCGCGCTTCGCGTTCACACTGCGTTCATCGACCTCTCCGTAAGGTCCGACTGCCCGCACTGCGGCCGACCGGCGATTGCGCCGGCGTCGCGCGGGAACTGCAGCCCGACGGCGGGAGGGCGAGGAGAGACGATGCGGCAGTACCCACGATGGACGGCGGCCCTATGGCTCTGGGCGGCAGCGCCGCTCGCCGGCCAGGAGTTGCCCAAAGTCGACATCTCCTGGACCGCCGAGCATTTGATGGAGAGCGTGCAGGACAGCCGGCTCCTCTCGTTGCCGTGGCCGGGCCACGAGCTCGCCCCGGGGCGATGGCAGCGGACGGTCGACCTCGCCTGGCAGTCGGTGAGCTCCGATCTCGGCGACGCCTCCGGCTTCCTTGTAGCGGGCGGTGCCACCTGGGGAAAGAGCGAACGGTTCGGCTGGGGCGGATTCGCCTTCTACGACCGTCTGCAGATCGCGGGCGACGGCGCGCGCGATCTCCTGCGCTCACCGTTCGCTGCCACTGGACCTGGCGAGCTGCCGCTCGCGCTGCCGGCATTCGCCGAGTTCGGCGCTCCGCGCGGCGAGGTGCGGCACGCGGGCGCCGGCGGGCAGGCGGTCTGGCAGGGCGGCCGGGCCGACGGGACTTGGCGTCGCACCATTGTCGCGGGCGCCTACTTCGAGAAACTCGACGTGGTCGATTTCCGCTTCGCCTACGAGCTCGTGAGCGGCCCGGCCGCCGGGGCCCGGGGCGAGCTCGACTGGAGCGCCAGCTACTCCTTCGTGACTCCGTTCGCCGGCATCGGCTGGACGCGCTCTCTGGGGCGCTTCTGGACGATGACGCCGCGGCTCGTCGCGGGCCAGCCGCTGCCGCGGCAGGCGGTCGAAGTCGCGATCTCCGGCCCGGATTTCAAGCTCTCGGGCGAGGGGCGAGGGGCCGCGATGGGAGACGGCTACCTCGGCGCGGGGCTGACCTTCGAGCACCTGCCGACGGGGCTGGCGATCGACCTCGGCAGCAGTCTCTGGTTCGCCGCCACCGAAGGCCTATCGCACGAGGGCCTGACGCGCGCGACCCTGGTGCATCTCTCCTGGAGCTTCTGATGCGGCGGTCCGGCGTCCGCCCGCGGCGCTTCCTGGCGGCCGCCGTGCTGCTCTTTCAGTTCGCGTCGGCCGCATTCGCCGAAGAGCGGCAGCCGGAGCCCTCGACCGATGCGCCTGCGGCTGCCGAGCCGGAGAACCTCGTCTGCCGGCCGGCGCCCGGACGTCTGCAGGGCCTTGCCCAGGCGCCGTCCGGAACTGCTGTCATCGGCGAGATCCTGGTGCGCAACGACGACGTCTTCGATCCGACTCTGCCGGCCGAGAACCGCTGGCTTTTTCGCATCGCGAATCGCCTCCACTGGACGACGCGTGTGCCGGCGATCTGCAGCGAGCTCCTCTTTGCCCCGGGAGATCCGTACGACCCGCAACAACTCGCCGAGAGCGAACGCCTGCTGCGCGGCAAGCGCTATCTGCACGACGCCGGAGTCCAGCCGATCGCCGTGCATGAAGTTCCGGGAGGTGCGCAGCGGGTCGACGTCGGCGTGACAACGCGCGACGTCTGGACGCTCGCGCTCGGAGTGGGCGTCGGCCGGAGCGGCGGCTCGAACGAGACCCACTTCTCGCTGCGCGACTCGAACATTTTCGGCACCGGGCGCTATCTCTCCCTCGCCCGTGACACGAACGTCGATCGCACCGAAACGGCGCTCGCTTTCCTCGATGCGAATCTCCTCGGCCGGCACGGCCGTCTCGACGTCCAGTGGAGCGACAACAGCGACGGCCACGAGCGGCAGCTCGAACTGGCGCGGCCGTTCTACGCCCTGGACAGCCGATGGGGCGTCGGCGGCAACGTTCACGACCTCGCCCGCGTCGATCATCGCTATTCCCTCGGCCACGCCTTCGATGCTTTCGCTCTCCAGCGGCGCGAGGCGGAAGTCTGGGGCGGCTGGTCCAACGGGCTCAGCGACGCGGGCCGCGCGACGCGCTACCGGATCGGGCTCACCTGGAGCGAGGACCGCTTCCAGGCCGTCGAGGGAACCCACGAACCGCTGCCGGATTCGCAGGACCTCATCTACCCCTGGGTGAGCGTCGAGCTCGCGGAGGAGGCTTTCCGCCAGGAGCAGAATCTCGATCAGATCGGCCGCACCGAAGATGTCTTTCTCGGCCACCGCGCGACGCTCCGCCTCGGTTTCACCAGCGGCGAGCTCGGCGGCCTGTCGAACTCGAACCGCCCTTCGACCTTCATCCTGATCGCCGATGCGGACGGCGGGCGCGATCTCTCCGACCGGACGACGCTGCTCTACTCGATCGCGGCCTCCGCCCGTTTCACCGGCGCAGGGAGCGAGAACGTCCGTCTCGGCGCGAGCGCCCGCCTCCTGCGACGCAACTTCGGTGAGCATCTCCTGGTCGCGAGCCTCGCCTACGATTTCGCGCGCGATCTCGATGCCGGCGAGCAGCTGCTCCTCGGCGGCGACAACGGTCTGCGCGGCTACCCGCTGCGCTATCAGGACGGCACCTCGCGCCTGCTCTTCACCGTCGAGCAGCGCTATTTCACCGGCTGGTACCCGTTTCAGCTCGCTCACATCGGCTTCGCGGGCTTTGCCGACGTGGGCCGCACGTTCGGCGAACCCGCCGTCCCGGGAAGCGACCTCGGCTGGCTCGAGGACATCGGAGTCGGCCTGCGGCTCGCGCCGAGCCGCTCCGGGCTCGGCGCCGTGATCCACCTCGACGTTGCCCTGCCGCTCGCCGGAGATTCGTCCATCCAGTCCGTGCAGTGGCTGGTGCGCACCCGCGCCTCGTTCTGAACTCTGTCGGCGACGCTGGAGGAGCGGTTTCCTTGACGGAAAAGCGCCGCCAGGCGCTCAGACGTTGAACTTGAACAAGATCACGTCGCCGTCGGCGACGAGGTACTCCTTGCCCTCCTGACGCACCTGGCCGCCTTCGCGGGCGCGGGCCCAGCCGCCGACGCGGATGAACTCCTGCCAGGCGATCGTCTCCGCCTTGATGAAGCCGCGCGCGAGATCCGAGTGGATGACCGCGGCGGCCTCCGGCGCGGTGTCTCCGGCGTGGATCGTCCAGGCGCGCGCCTCTTTTTCGCCGGCGGTGAAATAGGTCCGCAGGCCGAGCAGGTGGTAGATCGAGCGGATCAGCGCGCCGACGCCGGACTCGGCTACGCCGTGCGAGGCGAGGTACTCGAGCGCCTCCGCTTCGGGGAGTTCGGCGAGCTCGGACTCGATCTGGGCCGAGACCGTCACCGCCTCGGCACCGTGGTGGGTCGCCACCCACTGCCGCACCTCGGCGACCAGCGGGTTCGAGTCCGCGGTCGCCAGATCGCTCTCGGCGACGTTGCAGGCGTAGAGCGTCGGCTTCATCGACAGCAGGAAGAACGGCTGCGCGATGTCGCGCTCGTCAGCGGTCATCTCGAGGGTGAGCGCCGGCTTTCCGGCTTCGAGATGGGTGAGGAGGCGCGCGGCAATCTCGATCTGCGCCTTCGCGGCTTTGGCAGATGTGTCGCCGCCGCGAGCGACGCGCTCGAGACGCTCGATCTGACGCGAGATCGATTCCATGTCGGCGAGCATCAGCTCGGTCTGGATGATCTCGATATCCGCGATCGGATGGAGATGGTCCTCGACGTGGACGATGTTTCCATCCTCGAAGCAGCGGACGACCTGGACGATCGCATCGACCTGGCGGATGTGGGCGAGGAACTTGTTGCCCAAGCCCTCGCCGGAGGCCGCCCCTTTCACGAGGCCGGCGATGTCGACGAGCTCGATCGCGGCCGGCACGAGGGTCGGCGTCCCGGCGACCTTGGCGATCGGCGCGAGGCGTTCGTCGGGGACGGAGACGATGCCGACGTTCGGCTCGATGGTGCAGAACGGATAGTTCGCCGACTCGGCCTTGCGAGTGCGGGTGAGGGCGTTGAAGAGCGTCGACTTGCCGACGTTCGGCAGGCCGACAATGCCGGCGCGGAGCATGATGGGAATCCTTGGCTGCGGAGTGAGCCCGGGTGCGACCGTCGCGCGCCGGGAACGTTCACTTTATCACCCCCTCTATCACCCCGCCGCCGCGCCGCTCTCCTTCGGAACGAGTGCCGGCGGCGGCGCCTGGGTTCCGCGCGCCACGATCTTCATGAAGTCCGACTCCGCGAGGCGCGACGGGTGGACCTCGCCGCCCATACCGAAGAAGCGGCAGAAGCTCATCAGCAGCGGCTGCCAGCGCTCCGGGTCGATGCGGGGTTTCTCGCCCGGCTCGCCGCTCTCTGCGAGGAGCGCCTCGTCGACATGCAGGCGCGTGATGTGGACCTCGAAGGCAACGGCGCTGACATTCTTGCCGAACGGTCGATGGTCGTGGACGACGCCCTCCATCTGCACCGGGCACTCGAGCACCCGCGGTGCGGCGACAGTGTCCGAGGCCACCGCGGTGAGTCCGGCCTCACGAAATTTCGCCGCCTCGTAGCGGTAGCCCCACGAGCGCTTGCGCTCCGGCACCGGATTCTTCCCCGTCGTGAGCGCCAGGCGATCGACGGCCGAGACTTCATGGATGGAGGGGAGGTTGATCACGCACTCGCGGCTGCGGATCAGATTGTCTGCGGTCTGCCCCAGGCTGCCCAGTCCCAGCATGCAGGTCCACCCCAGCCACCAGGCCGACGACATCGGAGCGAGGTTCGCCGAGCCGTCTTCGTTCAGCGTCGAGATGAGGGCGACGGGAGTGCCGAAATAGAGGATGGTCGGTTCAATCGTTCTGTGCATGCAGGGAGGCTAGCGGCGTTCTCCTCCTCAAGTCTTCCTGAAAGCTGCTGCCAAACTGCGACAGAGCACCGCTAGTCAGCTCTTCAGACTTTGCGCACCGGTCCGGAGTGCCTCGCCAGGCTCTCGTCCCGGGTGAGGAGGCTGACTGGCGCGGCAATCTCCGACTCTCCCAGGCGATCGAAGTCGTCGGGCACGGAAATCTCGCCGGCAAGGAAACCCAGGCGGCGCGGCGCCGAGGCGGCAGCCAGAGCGGTAACCTTGACCAGCGGCTTGCCCGCCCGTGCGATCACGAGAGTCTCCCCCTGAACCACCCGCTCGACCAGCTTCGACAGCTGGGTCTTCGCTTCGCGAATGTCGACCGTGACCATCGAGTGATTCGACCAAGGCTTGCGGACCAAGTCAATCCATACCTTCAGGGCAAGGGCGGCCCGCCCTCGCCGGTCATCTGCCAGCGGATGAGCGAGACCGGGATCATGCCGGCCGCATTCACCTCTTCGAAGAAGGTCTTCATCGTGAAGGCGTCGCCCAGCTGGTGCGCCCGCAGGCGGACGAGGTCTTCGAGGAGGTACTTGCCGGTGACGTAGCTCGTGCCGTAGCCGGGCTGGCGGAGATAGAGCTGCTGCTCGAAGCCGAGCAGGTCGAGGTCCGGGCGCATCCAGCCGCGCGGCGTCCACTCGACCTGGAACGCCTTTGCCTGCGCGAGGTCGAACCCGGGAGTGGCGGCCGTCGGATCGGGGTTCTCGTTCGCCTGCAGGTAGAGCGAAGCGAGGCCGCGTGCGGCGCGCTGCGCCAGCATGATCCAGACGATCTCGCGCACCCTGGGCGTGTCGTCGTAGAGACCGGCGTGGAGCAGGAACTCCTCCATCGCGGTCGCCATGCCCTCCGAGCGGCTGTCCCAGATGTTGTAACGCAGGGCGCCGCGCCTCACCGGGCTCAGGTGCGGCTCCTCGCGCATCCTCGACGTGTCCCACCAGTGGGTGGCGTGGGTGTAGAGCGTCAGCGGATCGAAGTGCATCGCGATGGCGAAGAAGTT
Organism: Thermoanaerobaculia bacterium; assembly: GCA_039929145.1. Classification (GTDB taxonomy): domain Bacteria; phylum Acidobacteriota; class Thermoanaerobaculia; order Multivoradales; family JAGPDF01; genus JAGPDF01. The sequence continues at coordinate 2,955 of JBDSRU010000049.1, read as the reverse complement.
GCGCGACTCCACGGGCACGTAGCCACCGAGGTGGGCGCGCAGCGCCGGGTCGAGATAAGGGCGCCCGGGATAGAAGTCGCGGCCGTGCACGAAGGCGATGAGCTTGCTGACCGCGGCGTTGGCGCGGCGTTGGTACTCGGTGTCGTCGGCGGCCGCGGCGAGCGGCGGGAGCGACCGGTTGCGCTCCTCTTCGAGCTTCAGCGCCGCATGGGCGCGCGCCAGTTCGCGCTTCAGCAGATCGACCTCCTCCTCCCAGCTCATCGGCACCAGATGGACGTTGCGGAGATTCCAGGTATAGCGCTCCTTGCCGATCCCCGAGGGGCCGGTCTTCGCCTTCGCCTCCCCTTCGAGCCAACCGACGAAGCCCTCGGTCGCCCGGCGCGCGGCAGTGACGACATTCTGCAGCTCGTCGGGCGCTCCGCCGATTTTCGCTTCCAGCGCGATGAGGTCGGCGGCCTGCCCGCGCACGGTGCCGATGCCGGTCGTCCAGAGGTCGCGCGCGTTGCCGGTCAAGTTGAGCCGCGCCTGCTCGAGGAAAGCTGGGATCGAACGGAGCTCGGCGGTGAGTGTGGCCGCATCGGCGGGTGTCAGAGGAAAGGAATACTTCCAAAGGTCGACGAGGCCGGCCGCCGTCGGTCCTTCGTGCGCCGGGGTGTCGCTCTGCTCGGAGCGCACCGTGGCGTAGAAAGCGGGGTCGCGCACCCAGGGCTGCAAGGTGCGCGCCTCGAAGTCGAAGCCGTTCATCTCGGCGCGCACCAGCTCCCAGTCGACGCGCTCGGCGACGGTCCAGCCGGAGCTGTCGAGCGCCTCGAGCCGGGCGCGAAAACCGGCGAGCTCGCCGTGGCGCCGCGCGACCGTCGCCGCGGTGTAGTCCGGCGCGCCGTCGCGCAGCGGCGGCCGCTCGAACGCCCGCCAGGCCTCGAAGAGCGCGAGCAGCTCGGGATAGCCGCTGGCGCGCGCCTCCTGCGGCAGGGCACCGGCGGCTCCCACCCAGGCAACGACGACCGCGACGCACAGACGGACTCCCGACCGGTAGCTCATGTTGACTCCCCTCTCAAAGGCTGCACGAAGGCCGCAGAAAAGTGGAGCCAACGATATCCATTCGGGCGCCTGCTCTGCACGACCCTCTAGAATGAACCGCATGCCCAAACAGTACGGTGCCGGCGGGCGCGTCTCCTCCGGCCCCACCTCGCCAGGAGGGCGGCCAGGAGGACCGCCGGGAGGGCCGGCGGGCCGGCCGGTGGACGGGCGGGCGCCGAAGTCCCTCGCCCAGCGCTTCTCGGCGCTGCGCAACCTGCGCCCCTTCCTGCGCCTGGTGTGGGAGATCCAGCCGCGCATCGCCTTCGCCGCGATCTTGCTGCGACTGGTGCGCGCGCTGCTCCCGGTGGCGACGCTCTATGTCGGCAAGCTGATCATCGACGAGGTCGTGGCGCTCATGCGCCAGCCCGAGCTCGCGGCCAGGATCTCCGAAGGTGCCGTCGTCGCCTCGTTGCTCGAGTTCGGGCGGCCGCTCCTCTTCCTGCTGGCGATCGAGCTCGCGCTGGCGGTCGCCTCCGACCTCTTTGGACGGCTGGTCTCGCTCTGCGAGTCGCTGCTCTCGGAGCGCTTCTCGAACACCGCCAGCGTGCGGCTGATGGAGCACGCAGCCACCCTCGACCTCGAGGACTTCGAGGACAGCGAGGTGCAGGACCAGCTCGAGCGCGCGCGGCGCCAGGCGGCCGGGCGCTCGGGCCTGCTCTCGCAGCTCTTCGGGCAGGCGCAGGACATGGTGACCATCATCGCCTTCGCCGCCGGCCTCGCGGTCTATGCGCCGTGGGTGATCGCGCTCCTGGTGCTCGCCGTGGTGCCCGCCTTCCTCGGCGAATCGCACTGGAACGCCCAGGCCTACGACCTGGCCTTCCGCCGCACGCCGGCGCGGCGCGAGCTCGACTATCTGCGCGCCACCGGAGCGAGCGTCGAGACCGCCAAAGAGGTGAAGATCTTCGGCCTCGAGCGCTTCCTCATCGAGCGCTACCGGGTGCTGGCCGAAGAGCTCTACCGCGCCAACCGCGAGCTCGCGGTGCGCCGCGCCGGCTGGGGCGGCCTGCTCACCGCCATCGGCACGCTGGGCTACTACGGCGCTTACGGCTATCTCGCCTGGCGCACGGTCTCGGGCGACTTCACGATCGGCGATCTCACCTTCCTGTCGAGCTCCTTCCGGCGGCTGCGCAATCTCCTCGAGGGGCTGCTCATCGGGTTCTCACAGGTCGCCGGTCAGGCGCTCTACCTCGACGATCTGTTCTCGTTCTTCGACATCCAGCCCGAGATCGTCTCGCCGCCGGACGCTCTGCCCTTCCCGACGCCGATCCGGCAGGGCTTCGTTTTCGAGGATGTCGGTTTCCGCTACCCCGGCGTCGAACCCTCGGGGCGCTGGGCGGTGCGCCATCTCTCGTTCAGCCTGCGAGCGGGTGAGATCCTCGCGCTGGTGGGAGAGAACGGCGCCGGCAAGACCACACTGGTGAAGCTCCTCGCCCGGCTCTACGACCCCGACGAGGGGCGGATCCTCCTCGACGGCATGGATCTCAGGAGCTACGACCTCCATGCGCTGCGCTCGCACATCGGCGTCATCTTCCAGGACTTCGTGCGCTTCCACCTCTCGGCGCGGGACAACATCGCGGTCGGGCGGATCGAGGCGAGCGGCGATCAGCGCCGGATCGAAGCTGCCGCGGAGCAGAGCCTCGCTTCGGAGGTCATCGCCAAGCTTCCATCGGGTTACGACCAGCTGATCGGGCGGCGATTCAAGACCGGCGTCGAGCTCTCGGGTGGCGAGTGGCAGAAGGTCGCCATCGCCCGTGCTTATATGCGCGATGCCGACGTGCTGATTCTCGACGAGCCCACCGCGGCGCTCGATGCACGCGCCGAGTTCGAAGTCTTCGAACGTTTCGCCGAGCTCTCGCGCGGCAAGACGACGATCCT
>JBDSRU010000048.1:0-4942 GCA_039929145.1 Thermoanaerobaculia bacterium | reverse complement strand
CTCTTCGCCTTCCTCGCCGAACGCCGGCCGGCCGCCGAGCGTCTGTTCGAGCCGGCCGCGGCCACTTTCGCCGCCTTCACTGCCGCCATCGTGGCGCAGGCCGCGCCGCCGCTCTCGGTCTACATCGCCACCGTCGCCGGCCTCATCGTGCTGCTGCCCGGCTACGGCCTGACGGTGGCACTCTCGGAACTGGCCGCTCGCCATCTCTCCTCCGGCACGGCGCGATTCGCCGGTGCACTCGTCACCTTCCTCATGATCGGGCTCGGAGTGGCGATCGGCAGCCGCCTCGCCGCGGCGACGCTGGGGGCGCTGGTCGGGTCGAGCGGAAGCAACGCGACCCCTGCCGCTGCGGCCGCGGCTGCCGCTGCGGTCGGCGGCCCGCCGGCGTGGCTGCAGGTCGCGGCGCTTCTCCTCGCGCCGATCGGGCTCGCCGTCCTGCTGCGCGCCCCGCGCAGCGAGATTCCGTGGATCGTTGCGATCGGCGCCATCGGCTACTTCGCCGGCCGGCTCGGCGCCGAGATGCTCGAACCCGAAGCCGGCATGTTCGTCGGCGCGCTGGCGGTGGGCCTGGCGAGCGGGCTCTACGCGCGCCTCCGCCGGCTGCCGAGCTCGATCCCGCTCGTCCCCGGCATCCTCATGCTGGTACCCGGTTCGATCGGCTATCGCAGTTTGACGGCGCTGCTCGCCGCGGAGGTCGTGCCGGGGATCCAGACCGCTTTTCGCATGCTGCTGGTGGCGGCGTCCCTGGTCGCCGGACTGTTGATCTCATCGGCGCTCACCGTCGAGCGGCGCGATCGCAGCGCGGGCGCGCCGATGCCGGCTCCCTGATCCGCCTTCGGGCGCGACGCTGGCTTTGGGCGGCGGTGGGGCGCTCCGGCACTCGGGAATTCGGAGTTGGCTCCTAACGAAGCTGGTCGCCCACTCCGAATTCCCGAGTGCCGGAACGCCTTGGCGAACCACCCTTTTCTTCAAGCTCCCGACGGGAGGCGGGGGTGCCGGCAGAGACCATAGAAGGCGGTCGTCCAGCTCTTGCCGGCGTCGCTCGGGATCTCCGCGCGAAGCGGGCGACTCAGTCGATCTCGAACAACGGATCGCCGCCTTCGACCGCTTCGCCGGCGGTGACGAAGATCCGGCTCACGACTCCCGAGCGCTCGGCCTGGATCTCGTTCTGCATCTTCATCGCCTCGAGAACGACCAGCGGCTGCCCCGCTTCGACGAGGTCGCCGGCCGCCACGCGCACCTCGACGACCCGGCCCGGCATGTAAGCCTTGACGGTCTTCTTGCCCTGCTTGCCGGCTTCGCCGTGGGCGCGCTCGGCGAGGTGCGTGAGCGGGTCGACCAGCTCGACCGCGAACGATCGCCCGCGACAGTCGACGGAGTAGGTGCCGTCGCCCACCCGCACCACGGCGACCTCGTGGCTCTGACCGGCGACGATCAGGCTCAACACCGAGGGACCCAGGGCGCGCGCGTCGACTTCATGGCGGACGCCCGCGATCTCGACGACATACCGACCCTGGTGACGTTCGACGGTGATCGGTTCGCTCTTCCCGGCGACGCGGCTCACGAGCTGCATCGTCAACTCCTCCCGCCGCGGCGCAGCGCGCCTTGACGTGCCTCCGCGCGCCAGCCACCGCGATGGGCGGCGCCCGGCGGCAACTCGCTCACCTGCCGCTGGCTGCGCTCGAAGTGGACGATCGCCGCGGCGATCAAGGCGATCTCGGGCGTCTCGTCGCCTCCTACCGGAGCGAGCTCGCCGCTTTCGAGTTTGCGGTCGAGCCAGTGGATGTCGAAGCGCGCGGCACGGAAGTCAGAGTTGGCGAGCAGCGCCTGGAAGAGCGGCACGTTGGTCCGGATGCCGACGATGCGCAGCTCGTCGATTGCCCGGCTGAGGCGCCGCAACGACTCCTCGCGATCGCGGCCCCAGACGATGAGCTTGCCGATCATCGGATCGTAGTGGATGGTGATCTCCGAACCTCCGAAGACGCCCGAGTCGTTGCGCACTCCCGGACCCTGCGGCAATCGCAGGCGCTGGATCCTGCCCGGTGAGGGTGCGAACTTGCGGAACGGATCTTCGGCATACAGTCGGACCTCGATCGCGTGGCCGCGCGGCTCCACATCGTCGAACTCCGGTCCCAGCGGCTCGCCCTGGGCGATCGCGAGCTGGGCGATCACGATGTCGAGACCGGTGACCATTTCGGTCACCGGATGCTCGACCTGGAGGCGGGTGTTCATCTCCAGAAAGTAGAAGCTCCCCGCGGCGTCGAGCAGAAACTCGCACGTGCCGGCGTTGGTATAGCCGACCGCCTTTGCCGCCGCGACTGCCGCCGCGCCCATTCTCTGGCGGAGCTCCGGTGAGACCACCGTCGAAGGCGCCTCTTCGACGACCTTCTGGTGGCGGCGTTGCAACGAGCACTCGCGCTCGCCGAGCGACACGACCTTGCCGTGATGGTCGCCGAGAATCTGGATCTCGATGTGGCGCGGACGCTCGACGAACTTCTCCAGGAAAACCGCGTCATCTCCGAACGACGCTCCGGCTTCGGTGCGCGCCAGCCGGTAGCCCTCGGCAAGCTCGGCGTCGTTGCGCGCCACCCGCATTCCCTTGCCACCACCGCCGGCCGACGCCTTGAGGATCACGGGATAGCCGATCTCCGCTGCGCAGTCGCGGGCGGCCGCAAAGTCCGCGAGCGCACCTGGCGACCCGGGGACGACGGGCACTCCGGCTGCGATCATGCGGCGGCGCGCCTCGACCTTGCCGCCCATCGCGGCGATCGCCTCCGGCGAAGGGCCGATGAAGACCACGCCGCGCTCCCGGCAGAGGCGCGAGAACTCGGCGCGCTCGGAGAGGAAACCGTAGCCGGGATGGATCGCGTCGGCGCCGATCTCGACCGCGAGATCGACCAGCGCTTCGGCCTTGAGGTAGCTCTCCCGCGAAGCAGCCGGGCCGATGCGGTAGGCCTCGTCGGCGGCCAGCACCGCGAGCGATTCGCGGTCCGCATCGGAGTAGACGACCGCGCCGAGAATCCCCTTTTCGCGCAGCGCGCGCAGAATCCGGACGGCGATTTCGCCACGGTTGGCGATCAGGACTTTGCGAAAAGGAGCCAATCGACTCTCGCGATTTCCCCGGCTCTCCCGGCGGACTTGAGACGCTTCCCAGGCGGTGGCTTCGACGGATTCGATGCTACCACCCGGTCCGCTCGACAGGGCCCGCGTCCACCTGTTCGACGGCGCCGGAACCACCATTCGAAACCACCGGCCGGCGCAGCACGAAAGCCAGCAGCACCGCGCCCAGAAGCGCCAGGACGAGGCCGGCGGCGAGCGGCCGACGGTCGATCCAGAAGCGCACCCGGTGCGGTCCGGCGGGAACCGCGACGCCGAGGCGCGCGACCTGGGTGATCAGAGTCGCCGCGGGCTCGCCGTCGATCGAGACCCGCCACAACGTGAGATACGCGCGGCGCAGGAAGAGGACGCCGGGAGCGGCGGTATCGCATTCCACGATGACCTCCTCTCGTTCATTCACCAGCAGGCGAGGCGCTTCGACGGTTCGCATCGGGCCCCCCTCGGAGCTCACTGCCGGAGCGTCACGGACCGCGCCGCCTCCCGGCACGACCGCGGTGCGATGCGGATCGAAGGCCGGATCGAAGATGGCTTCGAGGGCGGCGTTCATGTGCGGCGCGGGGACGATCCGCGTGGCGAGCTCGACTTCGCGCGCCGGGTCCGAGATCTCGTAGAGGCGCACCGTCTGACCGAAGTTCTCGTCGCTCGCGACTTCGCGCGTCAGAGCGCGCGCGTCGGGGGCGAGCTCGCGATCGAGCAGCAGGTAGTCGACGCCCAGGGCCGCGAGGATTCTGAGCCGGCGGGCATCGGAGAAGTTCTTCATCCCGACCGTGATCGCCTGGGTGAGGAAACTGTCGAGTCCTTCGGGCGAGATCGCGAGCTCCGCGCGCAGCCCGTGCGCAAGCGCGGCGAACGGATAGAGCTCGCGCGCCGACCGCCGCGTGAGCCAGAGGATGCGACTGTCGGGATAGCTTCCGCGATAGATCGTCCCCGACCGGAAGAGGTCGTGGTTGGCACCGTGAACCACGACGCTGCCGCCAGGGATCGCCGCCAGAATGGGTGGCGCCGCGAGGTAGGGGCCTGGGTCGTCCATCGGCACGGCCGGCAGCATCGCCCAGAGCTGCGAGGCGGCGTGCAGCAGAATGAGGGTGGCACCCGCCGCCACCGGCGCCCGGCGACTGAGACGGATCAAGGCAAGCGCGAGCAGCAGCAATCCGATCGACAGCAACGTCAGGCCCTGCAGGCGCACGAGAGTTCCATGCAGCGCCGCCGCAGGAATGTCTGGCGAAAGGAGCGCGGCCACCCAGCCCGTGACGCGCGCCGGAGCGGCGAGCGAGCCGGCCAGAACCATCGCATACAGGGTCGCGAGCAGCGCCAGCAGACGCGCGCAAGTGCGCCGCCCGTAGGTCAGCGATCCGGCGAAGCCGAGCCCGCAGAGCAGACTTCCGCCGAGGGCGCCGAGCAGCCAGAATTTGGCGGGAAAACGCAGCAGCCGCCCCAAGGGGAGATGCCACAGCCCTTCGACGATCGGATTGAAGCGGCCGAGCGCGAAGAACAGGGCGACACCGAGCATTCCGACTCCCCAGAGAGCGGCCGGATTGCGGCGGCAAGCGCCCGCGGCGTCTGGAGGCAGGCGGGGGTTCTTGTCGGAGTACGGGCCGGCCAGTGCTCCGGCCGCCGCGAGGGCGAGCGCGAGCAGTCCGGGATAGAGGGTGAAGTTCAGCGCGGGAAAACCGTCGAACTGATGCGGCGCGAAGACCTCGGAGAGACTTGGCCGGCCGAAGAAGAACGGCCAGACGAGATCGGCCAGGTGTGCCGGGCGGAAGCTGCCGACGATCGCCTGCGAGGCGCCCGGTCCCGAGTAGTTGCGGAACGAGAGCGGCAGGAT
>JBDSRU010000047.1:0-6169 GCA_039929145.1 Thermoanaerobaculia bacterium | reverse complement strand
GCATCAGTCCGGTGATGCTCACCGCGAAGAGCAGGATGAGCGGCAGGAAGTCCTCGAAATACGACTGGAACGCAGCGGCGCCCTCCTCCCGCATGCGCCGGCGCATCGCCAGCATCACGCCAGGAATGACGAGGAAGGAAGCCCAGACCAGACCGTGGAAGAGGAGGAAGGCCTCCAGCGATTCGCTGGGGAAGCTGAACGCCGGGAAACCGAAGACGTGCACCACATAAGTCGCCGGATCGCCCGGCACCGACTCGAACATCAGCCAGCCGAACACCAGCGGAAAAGTGATCGCGACGGCCAACAGGCAACCCCACATGATCAGCATGTGGGTGAGGCCCCGCAGGCGATCGCGGGCCCAGATGAACTTGTTCGCGACCACGTCCGAAGCCACGTTCCCGACCAGGGCGCCGACATGGCGAACGCGCCGACCGCGGCGAAAGAACACCTGCCAGCCCCGGCGCCAGAGGAGGCCGGTGGGAGGCCGCCTGAGCCACATCGCGTAGCGATAGGTGAGACCGAAGGTCGCGAAGAGGACCGAGAAGGTATAGGCGACGAGGGGAGCGTCGAAGTGCTCCAGTCTGCGCGATCCGACGACGATCAGCAGACCCAGGAGGGCGGTCATGGCGATCCCCCAGCCGATCGGTCCCGCCGTCTCGCTCGTCCGCCGACTGGAGGTCATGCCCCTCGCTTTCGCGTCCGTGGTCTCTGGCAATCAGTGTAGTACACCGATCTGGTCGTCGCGTATCGGCTCTACCTTCGAGGCCCGTGGTGGGCGAACGCCGGCACTCGAAACCGCCGGTGTTCCTTTTTACGCACCTACCGACGAGGGGCGGCGGACCGAGGGCTCCTGCGAAGCCCTTCACCCGATCGCGCTGAACATTGGCGACGAAAAGCAAGCTCCCGAACGGCGTGACGTATAGTCGAAGTCGGAACTCCTCTCTCTGGTCCGGAGGTAGAGATGCGCTTCATCCGGTCTTCCCTGTGGATCTTGCCCGCGATCCTTCTGTCGATCCCGCAAGCGGCTTCGGGTCAAACGGCGATCTTCGTCGACGGCTTCGAAAGCGGAGGCATTCAGAATTGGTTGCCACCGCTCGCCTGCGAAGTCGTTGCAGACTGCCCGGTTGGCGACGTCTGCGCTGCCGGGCACTGCGTCGCGGAAGGCTCGGTCGGCGTAGGCGGCCTGTGCTCCGCCAACCGCGACTGCTCGACGAGCCTGTACTGCTCGCCGGCGGGCTTCTGCTTGTCGGCTGGCTCCGGCCTGGAAAACGACCACTGTTCGTCCGGCGATCAATGCACCGAGGACCTGGTCTGTGAGCTGTACGGCCTGGGCGGCACCTGTGAGACCGCCGGCGCCGGCGACCTCGGTGACGGCTGTACGGCGAACTCCAACTGCATTGCCGGCCTGGCTTGTGGTCCGCTGGGATTGTGTGACCGCGCTGCCGACGCCTTTCCGCCGTTCCCGGGAGTGGCCTGCGCTGCCGACGCGGCGCCGTTCAAGGTGTATTTCCAGGTCCCGCGTCCGGGCCAGCCGATCCCCGACTTCTTCCGGCTGCCATTCCCGAACGACGCCCGCGTCAACCTCGACGGAACCCTCGATCTCTCGGACTTTCCACGCCCGGGCCCGACGCTGCTCGGCATCGACCTCGTCGACCTCTACGCCGACGCCCTTGCGGCGGACTTCGACGGCTTCTCGAGCGTCGCCGACGTGACGTTCCGATTCTCGAAGGAGCTCGACTTCGCCACGGTCCTTGCGAGCGGCGGCCAGGTGCACCTCATCGACATCACCCAGCCCGCCGACCCGGATTTCGGCAGTGGTCGCGTCGTATCCTTCTCCTACAGCTCCGGCAGGAACAAGTACGCCTGCCAACACACTTTCCAAATGGCGCCGCAACGGCACGACGTGCTGCTGCCCGGCCGCGTCTACGCGGCGTACCTGACGTCGGCGATCCGATCTGCGGCTGCGGAAGCGCCAGTGCTCGACGCGGATCTCGCGGCAGTGCTCGCCGCCACCCAGCCTGTCGACCCCTCGCTGGCGCGAGTCTGGACCCAGTACGCGAACTTCCGCGCCTTCCTCACCCAACAGACGATGACTCCCGCCGACATCGCCGGCGTCACCGTCTTCACGGTTCAGGACACCACCGGCAAGATGGTGAAAATCGATGCGGCGGTCGAGGCGCTACCCTCGCCGGTGCTTTCGAGCCTCATGCTTTGCGACGGTGCCACCGCCTCGCCGTGCGACGGCACGCTATGCACCAGCCCGGTCAACTTCTGGCAGTTCCACGGCCGCGTCTCGATCCCCAACTACCAGCAGGGCACTCTGCCCTACGAGTACCCGGCGGACGGCGGCGCCATCGCCTACGACGGCAGCGGCGCCCCGATCCAGCAGGGCGTGCTGGAGGTTTGCCTCGCGTTCACCGTCCCGAAGTCGACGATGCCGGCCTCCGGCTGGCCGCTGGTCGTGCATGCGCACGGCACCGGTGGGAACTTCAGGACGGCGATCGATGACGGGATCGCCGAAAAGCTCGCCACCGCGAGCGTCCCGATGGCAACGCTGACGGTCGACGGTGTGGGCAGCGGCGAGCGCCGGGGCGCGTCGACCCGCGATCCCGACGGCCTGGTCTTCAACGTCGTCAACCCGCGCGCCGCGCGTGACAACCACCTGCAGGGCGCGGCCGATGTCATCCAGGCCCTGCGGTTGGCACAGGCCACGCAGTTCACGATCGGCGCGGTCAGCGTCGACTTCGATGCCTCGCGGATCTACTTCTTCGGGCATTCCCAGGGCTCGAACGTCGGCATACCGGCGCTCGCCACCACCGACCTTGCGCCGGCGGCGATCTTCTCCGGTGCTGGCAGCTACCTCACCGAGGGCATCCTCACCAGGACCAGCCCGGTCAACGCCGCCCAGACGCTCTCGCTCCTCGTCGGCGAGCCGATCTCCAACGGTCATCCCATCATGACCCTCTGGCAGACCTTCTTCGATCGCATGGATCCGGTGAACTTCGATCCGCTGATGATCCGCCGGCCGCCAGCGGGCGCCGCTGCGAAGCACGTGCACACGATCTGGGGACTGGACGACACCTTCTCCAGGGAGCCGACGCTCAACATCACCGTCCGCGGCATGGGCCTTGCGAACGCGGAACCGGTCGTGACCCCGATCAACGGGGTGCCGTCGTTGGCGCGGCCGATCAGCGCCAACGTCCTCGACGACCAGGGATTGGCACGCACCGCCGCTTGCTTCCAGTACCAGTCCGACGGCACCTACGACGGCCATTTCGTCGCGCAGCGGAACCCGGCGGCGATCGTCGACTGGTTGAGCTTCTTGACCTCGGCAGCAACGGCCGGGACGCCGACCGTGCCGTAGCAGCGTTTTCGCTTGCATTTGGCGATTTCGCGTGCCCTCATCAGCTTCAGCCTGTAGCCTGCAGGACGTGGCGGTCTCGCCGAATCCGTCATCAGCAAAAGGAGCCGGCGATTCATCTCGTGACTCTCTTCGCCATGCGCGACAGGGTCCAAGAGCCGCGATTTTCATTCCCACGCTCAGCTTGTGTTGTCTGCCGGCACGAATATCTCCCCGCCCCGAGGGGCGGGGAACGCCCCACGCGTGGGTGTGTCACGGCTCCCCGCCCCCCCCTACACTGAAGGAGGTGCGGCGGACTTCGCCGGCCGGTTTCCTGCACGGCCACGAGGAGGACGCGATGACCCAGCCACTCCGCCGCATCGTCGTCGGGAGCTCACTCGCTCCGGCGAGCGACGGCGTCCTCGCGAGCGCGCTCGCCTTCGCGCGTCTGCTGGACGCGAGGCTCGAAGTCGTCCACGCCTATCTGCCCTCGATGCCCTACATCGGCGAACCGTTTCCGGTGACCTGGTTCAACGAGGAGCTGCTGGCGGACCACGAGGCGGCACTCGAGCGCACGCTCGCCGCACAGGCCGAGCGGGTCGGCGCGCGGCCCGGTGAGATCGCCGGCTTCCGCGTGTCAGCCGCGCCGCCGGCGCTCGCGATCGAGGAGGCGGCGAAGCAGTTCGACGCCGACCTGATCGTCGTCGGGCCCGCCGAGAGCGGTTCGCGGATCGCGCGCCGGCTCCTCGGCTCGACCTCCGACCGCTTGCTGCGGCATTCGGCGCGACCGATCCTCCTGGCGCGCGGCGCGTTCCGGGAGGCCCCCCGGGAGGTACTGTTGCCGGTCGATTTCTCGCCCTCGTCGAAGCAAGCGCTGACCTGGGCCGACGGGCTGCTGCGCTCCCTGGCGGGTGCGCGCTGGCCCACAGTGGAAGCGCTTTTCGTCCTCTCGCCGTTTCCCGAGGCGATGCCACTGCAGTTCGACATCGCGCAGGTCGAACGCTTCGCCCTCGAGGAGCTCGAAGGCGCCCTCGACAAACTCGGGAGCCCCGGTCCCATCGGGAGACGCCTCCGCACCGGCCGGCCGAGCGAGGAGATCCTCGCCGAAATCCACCACCGCGGCGTCGACCTCGCCATTCTCGGGACCCACGGCCGCTCAGGTTTGGAGCGCTTCATGCTCGGCAGCGTCGCCGGCGATGTCGCGCGCGACGCCCGCTGCAGCGTGATCGTCGTCCCGCCGGCGGTCAGCTGAGATGCGCGAACTGGAATTGAGCGACCCGCACTTGAACCACCTCCCTCCGGTCGGCGAAACGCCTCTGGTCGAGGTGGAAGGGATCCGGGCGAAGCTCGAGTGCGCGAACCCGTGTGGCTCGATCAAGGACCGGATCGGCCGTTACATTCTCGAGGAGAGCCGGCGCCGCGGTCTGCTCTTGCCGGGCCAGCGAATCGTCGAGGCGACGAGCGGCAACACCGGCATCGCCCTGGCGCATTTCGGACGGCTCCTCGGCCATCCGGTGACGATCGTGATGCCCGAGAGCATGACCGAAGAGCGCAAGTCGATCCTGCGCTCGCTCGGCGCGGACCTCGTGCTCAGCTCGGCCGAGGGGAGCTTCGCCGAGGCCGCTGCCATCCGCGATCGGCTCGCCCTCGAGCACGGCTGGTTCAACCCCGATCAGTTCTCGAACCCGCTCAACGTCGAGTGTCACGAGCTCACGACCGGCGCCGAGCTCGTGCGCCAGCTGGCCGACCGTCCGATCGACGCCTTCGTCGCCGGAATCGGTACGGGAGGAACGCTCATCGGCATCGGGCGGGCCCTTCGGCGGGTCCACCCCGCGGTTCGCCTGGTGGCGGTCGAGCCGGAGGAATCGGCGGTCCTCTCCGGCGGCCCGCCGGGTGATCACGGCATTTCCGGTATCGGCGACGGCTTCGTGCCGGCCATCGCGAGTGACGGACGTGGCGGCATCCACCCCGAGATCGACGAGGTCGCGCAGGTCTCGACCCCGGAGGCGATCGCCGCAGCGCGGAGACTCGCCGAAGTTCACGGCCTCTGCGTCGGGATCTCGTCGGGCGCCAACTTCGTCGTCGCGGCGCGCCTCACCGCGCGCGGGCTCGCGGTGGCGACGGTGTTCGCCGACGGCTTCACGAAGTACCGCTCGCGCGGGCTCGTGCCGTGCCAACCCGGCCACTGCCCGTTCGAGCACGAGCTAGATCTGCCGGCGCCTCAAGGATCCGCCGGAGCCGGACCGCGGGTCCGCTGTCGCGACCTCTAAGAGCCCGAAGAGTCAGTTCCGCGCCGGCTGGGCGGCGACTGCCGCCGCGACCGCGGCGGCTATGCGGGCAAAAGCGGCGGCGTGGGGGCCTTTCGGGTCCGCGATGACGATCGGGATGCCGGCGTCGCCGCCTTCGGCGATCGCGGCGTCGAGAGGGACGGAGCCGAGGACGGGGGTCTCGAGCTCGCGCGCGGTGCGCTCGCCGCCGCCGCTTCGGAAGACATGCGTCTCGTGGCCGCACTTCGGGCAGACGAAGGTCGACATGTTTTCGACCAGCCCCAGGACCGGGACGTTCATCTTGCGGAACATCGCCAGCCCCTTGCGGGCATCGACCAGCGCGACGTCCTGGGGGGTGGAGACGATCACCGCACCGGCGACAGAGATCTTCTGGATCACCGAGAGCTGCGCGTCGCCGGTACCCGGGGGCATGTCGAGGACGAGAAAGTCGAGCGCCAGCCAGTCGACGTCGCCGAGCATCTGTTCGATCGCCTTCATGACCATCGGGCCGCGCCAGATGACCGGCGTGTCGGTGTCGAGGATGAAGCCCAGCGACATGAGC
>JBDSRU010000046.1:0-3813 GCA_039929145.1 Thermoanaerobaculia bacterium | reverse complement strand
CCGCGCGTGGCGTCCTGCCTCCGATCGCCTGCGTCAGTGCGGTGCGCGACGCGCGCATCGCTCGCGGACGCGGCGACGCGCCGGGAGCAGCCGCCGCGCGCCAGACCCTCGAGGCAGCGGTCGATCTTCCCGGTTGCGAGCTTCCGGCGCTCTCGGGCCTGCTGCATCTCCTGCGCGAAGGGGCGGCGGGAGCGCCGCAGGCGCAGCTCATCCAGGCGCGGCTCGCCGGTCGCCTCGCCGATCCGAAGACCGAGCTGCCGCAAGGGCTGCTCACCCAGCTGGCGCATCTCGGCGCCAACGAGAGCGGCACCGAGGGCGGCACCGAAGGCGACCAGCTGTTGCTCGCCGCGCTCGAGAGCCGTGTGGCCGCCGCAGTGCCTCCAGGTCCTGCGCTTGCGACGACGGAGCTCGCTGAAATCCTCGAGGTGACGGTCGATCTCCAACAGCGGCTGGGCCGAGATAAGGCGGCGCGGGAGACACTCGACCGGCTGCTCGCTCTGGCGCCGACCTACGGCCTGCGTTGGCGGGCGCTGCTCTACGATCTCGACAACAATCGCTGGCAAAGCGCCGCCGACCTGCTCGGGCCGATGGTCGTCGATCCGGAAGCGACCGATGCGGCGCGGTTCTACTACGTGACCGCGCTCGCCCACCTGGGCCGCTACGACGACATGCTCGTCGAGCTGGACAAGCTCGCGCCGCCGCCGCCCGCCACAGTGCCAGCCAGTGCGCCTGCCGGTGCGCGTCCGGCTGCGGACGTGGTCGGAACGCCGCTCGTCCTGGCCGGTGACTCAGGGGTCAACGTCGCCGGTTTCGCTTCTCTCCTGTCGAGCTCCGCCTGGGCGCTGCGCGACGCCGGCCGCGACGCGGAAGCGGCGGCGCTCTTCCGCCGCGTCCTCGCCTACGCGCCCGACGACAAGGAGGCGCAGCAGGTGCTGCTGCACCTCTACGGCACGCACGAAGAGCGCGCCGCGGCCGCCGCCGCCGACGCCGCCCGTCGCCAGGAGGAGACCGACCCGATGGCGCTTTTCGAAGAGGGGAGCGACCTGCTCGGAGCTGGCAATGCCGCCGGGGCGCGCGAGCTCCTCGCCCGAGCCGCTCCGGAGCTCGGCGACAGCCACTACGCCGAGCCGGCCTGGTACAACCTGGGGACGGCGGCGTTCAAGCTCGAGCGCTGGGAGGAGGCCGCGCAAGCTTTCGCCCAGGCGATCGCGGTCAACGCAGATCGTAGAGAGAGCCACTGGAAACGCGCCATCGCCCTCCACCACCTCGAGCGCTGGCGCGACAGCGTGGCCGAGCTCGAGCGCACGCTGGTGCTCCAACCCGACAAGCGCGACGCCCACTTCTACCTCGCGAGCTGCTTTCAACAGCTCGGCGACGCCGCGCGCGCCGCCCGCGAGACCGCGCTGTTCAACCAGCCGCGCTGACAACGCTTCAGAACGACTTGACGTACTGGCGAAAGGCGGCGTCGCCCGCCTGCGGATCGCCGTAGAGAGTGCGGAAGGCAGCGCCGGGCGGATAGCCTTCGGCGAAGTAGAGGAGCAGTTGCGGAAAGCGCCCCGTCGACCAGCCTGCGCCGCCGTCGCGCAGGTAGTGGACCAGCAGCCAGGCCGACGAGTAGTAGAGATCGCGCTCTTCGCCGTAGAAGATTTCCGGCGAAGCTTCGAGCATCTCCTGAACGCCCAGACCCTTGCCCCGGCGCAGCGCCTCTTTGGCCTCTTCGAGCCGCGAGCCGGCGAAGGTCTCGAACGATGCCACCCTGCCGCGCTCGAAAGCGTACTTGTGGACGAAGGTCTTGCCCGGCTGGAGACGCCCCTTCTGGATCGCCGAATTTCCGACGTACTCCGCGAAGCCCTCGCCCAGCCAGCGCGGCAGGGCGACTCCCGGCCGCAGGATGTGGCGATCGAGGAAGGCGTGTGTCGCCTCATGGAGAAGGATGCTCAGGACATGATCGGAGACCGCCTGCTCGAGATGCAGGGAGATCAGCCCCGCCGGATGGTAGTAGCCCGCTGAGTTTTCGAACGGAGCGGACTGGGAAACCAGCGCCTGGTGCTGCGCCGCGGTGCGGAAGACGAAGACCTGAACCTTGAACGGCTCGGGTTGCAGAGCGATCCCCGGCAGGAGCTCGTCCCGGAGAACGTTGAAGATCGATTCGAGATTGCCCGCCACCGTCGCCGCGACGCGCTCTTCGTCGGCGTCGCTGCGGACGACGAAGCGCGGCGTCGCGAACTCATGAGTGCGCTTGGGGTCGAGAAAGGTGATCGCCGTGCGCGTCTCGGTCTCGAGGATCCTCCGCCGCTGCGAGACCGGCAGCGTCAGGACCAGCGCTCGCCGCTGCTCGGCATCCGCCCCCGGGAGCGGCGCGAGCGCCTGGATCGTCTCTTCGGCGAACGCTTTGGCCGGAAATCGGACCCGCCAGTCGAGCGTCGATGCGACCGCCTTGCCCTTTTCCGTTGCCGGTGCGAAGCGCCACGAGGAGAGCGTTTCGATGACCCGGTCGCGGAACAGCGCGTCGTACTCGCTCGCCGGCGTGATCGAGGTCACCTCGACCCCGGTCACGACGCCGCGCGCGTCGATCGCGAGCTTCACCGCGACCTCCGGAGCCAGGCCCAGACCGGCGGTCTCATCGGGCACGAGCAGGGCCGGAGCGTGGAGGGCGAGCGGGCCCTCCGCGAACGTCGGCTCGGCGAGGAGACCGATCGTCCCGAGCATCGAAACCGAGGCGAGGAGAAGGGCTGGGAGAGTTCGGCCGGACGCCATGGCGCTGAATGATAGCCGCTTGCAAGGCTAGAATCGCCGGCGTGCGCGCCTGCCGCCATGACGCGCCCGCGATTCGAATGGAGATCCCGATGAACGATGTCGTCAACCTCGCCGGGAAGCTCGCGACCTTCGCCGAACATTGGCAGCCGCGGGTCGTCGCGCAGTACAACGGCAACGACATCATGGTGGCGAAGCTTCAGGGCGAGTTCGTCTGGCACAAGCACGACGAGACCGATGACTGCTTTCTGGTGCTCCAGGGGAAGCTCGTGATCCAGCTCCGCGACCGCGAGGTGCATCTCGGGCCGGGCGAGCTTTTCGTCGTGCCTCGCGGCGTCGAGCACCGGCCGGTGGCGGCGGAGGAGGTGCACCTGCTGCTCATCGAGCCGACCGGCACGCCGAATACCGGCGACCCTTCGACCGCGGCCCCGCGGCGCGTGCTGCTCTAGAGATACGAGGGCAGGCAGCCGCGCTCGCTGGACGGATTCCGGCGGCGGACATGCCGTATCGGCGCGATATAGTTCTCCGTCCATGACGACGGCGACGCAGCAGGACACACAGGGGTCGCGGACACTCGAGACGTTTCGGCGCTGGGGGTACCTCGCAGCGGACCTCGATCCGCTCGGCCGGCTTCCACCGGCGGGTCCGGCGGAGCTCGCGGTTACTGGCGAAGAGGCAGCGGCGGCTCGCCGGATCTATTGCGGCACGCTCGCCGTCGAGTTCATGCACATTCCCGAGGCCGGGCGGCGCGACTGGATCGCCGCGCGCATGGAGGCGCCGGCGCCCGCGGTCGATCAGCGTCGAATTCTCGAGCAGCTGGTGCGGTCCGAGATCTTCGAGGAGACGATCCAGACGCGCTACATCGGATCGAAGCGCTTCTCGATCGAAGGCGTCGCGGCGCTCGTCCCTTTCCTCCTCGCCGCCATCGACAGCGCGGCCGAGCTGGGAGCCGACCAGGCGATGATTGCCATGAGCCACCGCGGCCGGCTGAACGTGATGTCCCAGGTCGTGGGTCGCTCGGCGCTCGAGATCTTCGCCGGCTTCGAGGACGTCGATCCG
>JBDSRU010000045.1:0-2738 GCA_039929145.1 Thermoanaerobaculia bacterium | reverse complement strand
GCTCCCGGACTCTGGGCCCTCCGGGGGCGCCGACGCGACGCGGGCGCCGCCTGGCTCCTCGCTGCGGTCGCGGCGACGGCGATTCTCCTGCCGGCGCTTCTCGTGCCGCATGGCGTTCCCAGTCCGTCGGAGATGCTGCAGGCAAACGCCCCATGGGCGGGCGGTTCTGCGCCTGCCGCAGGCGTTCCCGATCCTGCGCCGGGTCCGGCGACCGGCGTGCCCGAGGCTCAGGGTCGACACGTGCTGGGCAATCCCGAGCTCGGGGACATCACCTACCAGGTCGAGCCCTGGCTGCTTTTTCTTCGCAACGAGCTTCGCGCCGGGCGCCTGCCGTTCTGGAATCCCCACCAGTCTTCCGGTGCGCCCTACTGGAGCAACGGCTCGAGCGCGCCGCTCTTTCCTCTGCATTGGCTCTTTGCGCTGCTGCCCGTCGAGCTCGGACTCTTTCTGTTGCCCTGGCTCCGCGTGGCGATCGGCGCGCTGGGCGCCTATGGGCTGGCGCGACAGATCGGGATCGGCCGCGACGGCGCGCGTCTCGCTGCCGTGATCTATCCGCTCTCGGGCCGTCTGGTGAGCTTCATGCTCTTTCCGATGGCCAATGCGCTCTGCCTCGTGCCGTGGATCTTTCTCGCGGTGGAGCGGCTCGCGGAGGGGGGGCGCGAGGCGAAGAAGGCCTGGGCTCTGCTGGCGGCCCTTGCCGGCCTCGAGCTCTTGGCCGGACACCCGGAAACCGCTTTCTTCACCGCTGCGGCCTGCGCGCTCTATCTGCTGTTTCGAGGCAGCGCCGAGCCGTGGTTCCGGGTGTGGGCCAGGGTCGTCTCGGCGTGGGTCGTCGGCCTGCTGCTCTCGGCGGTCGCCCTGGTGCCGCTCGCCTTCACGATCGTGCAGACCGATCGCTGGCGGGAAGCGGCCGGTGCGAGTGAGATCTCGCTCGCGACAATCCTCGGCCTCTGGTTGCGCTTCGTTCTGCCGAACGCCTTCGGTCAGGCGACCGACGGCAACTTCTGGGGAGCTTTTCTCTACGTTCCGACGACGGTCTACGCCGGCGCACTCACGCTCCCGCTGGCGGTCGCGGCGCTCCTTCGCCGCGCGATCCAGGCGCCGCAAGATCGGGCGCTCGACCGCCGGCTCCGGGCGCTCGCCGGGATGGTCGTCGTCTGTCTGCTCGCGTCCTACCACTTCCCCGGGGTGCGCGAGCTGCTCCTCGCGACGCCCGTGGTGCAGAAGATGCTGCATCACTACCTGCTGCTCGGCGTCGAGCTCGGGCTGGCACTCCTCGCTGGCGCGGGGCTCGAGCGCTGGCTCGCCGGCGAGAGGCGGGGCCTTCTGCTCGGCGCGCTCCTTCCCCTGGCCGGTCTCGCCTTTGGCTGGGCCGCGTTCCACGACGACTGGAGCGCGCACGGCCAGATTCCGGAGGAGCTCGCTGCGACGGGGCTGGCGATCGCGCTGCCGCTCCTCGTTCTGGCCGGACTCGCCCTCTCTCCAGTCTGGCGCCGGCGGCTCGCACCGCTCGTCGTGCTGCTGGCGCTCACCGATCTCGCCTGGGCGCACGCCGGGATCAACCCGGCGCTGCCGGCAGGCGATCTTTACCGCCGCACTCCGGCCATCGACTTCCTCGCCGCGCAGCCGGAGCGGATCGCCGCCGTCGGGACCGCGCTGCGTCCGAACGCCGCGATGGTCTTCGGCCTGTTCGACGTGCGCGGCGACGACTCACTCAAGCTCTCGCGTTACGAGGCGGTCTACGGCCCCGAGCTCGCCTCGCCGCACCCGACCTACTTCCGGCCGATCGAAAACTGGCAGTCGCCCTGGCTCGATCGCTTCGGTGTGCGCTGGGTGCTGGCGGGGCCGGCCTCGTTGCCGCCGGTCGCGCAATGGCGCGTCGCCTATGCCGGCGCCGACGCCACCGTTTTCGACCGCGGAGAGCCGCAGCCGATCGTGCGCTTCGAGAACGGGTCGCAGCCGCCGCGGATCTTGTCGCGCACTCCGGGCAGATGGGAGATCGCCTGGCCCGGTGCAGAGGCGGGAAATTCGCGTCTGGTCTTCGCCGAGACCTGGGACGCCGGCTGGCGAGCGACCCTGGACGGACGCCCCATCGCTGTCGAAGCGGTCGACGATCTCTGGCTGGGCGTGCGGCCCGGACTTTCGACCGGCAGGCTCGTGGTGAGCTACCTGCCGGAGGGTCTCGAAGCGGGTCTGGCGATCAGCGCCGTGGGCCTTGCGTTGCTCTTTTTCGGCGCTTGGCGCATGGGGCGCTGACGACTCTCGCTTACAGCCGACTGTCCTTGAAAGTGTCGCACTGGTCCGGGTCGCCGGTCGAAAGGCCCTGACGAAGCCAGCGGACCCGCATCTCGGAGGAGCCGTGGGTCCACGACTCGGGGCGGACACGTCCCGAGCTCTGGCGCTGCATCATGTCGTCGCCGATCGCCGCGGCGGCGCGCAGACCCTCTTCGACGTCGCCGGGTTCGAGGAGCTTGCGCGTGCGATTGGCGTGATTCCCCCAGACGCCGGCGAGACAGTCGGCCTGGAGCTCCAGGCGAACCGAAAGGGCGTTCGCCTCTTCCTCACCGGCGCGCTGCTGGGCGGCGGTCACGCGATCGGAGATGCCGAGCAGCTGCTGCACGTGATGGCCGACTTCGTGCGCGATGACGTAGGCCTGCGCGAAGTCGCCAGGAGCGGCGAAGCGCTGCTCGAGGAGCTCGAAGAAGCCGAGGTCGAGGTAGACCTTCTGATCGAGGGGG
>JBDSRU010000044.1:0-4611 GCA_039929145.1 Thermoanaerobaculia bacterium | reverse complement strand
GTCGCGGCGAGATCGTCGCCGACGGTTCGCCGTTCGAGCTCGTCGGCCACGCAGCCGGCCGATCGACTCTATGGGTCGAGGTCGAAGGGCCGTTCGATCCGGCGCCGCTCCTTGCCGCGGGCGCCGTCGACCAGGGCAGCGAAGGGAGTGACGGTCGACATCGCCGCTTCGGCATCGCCGATCCCGGGGCGACGATCGTCGCGCTCGGCGACATGCTGCGCGCCCAGGGGGGGCGGCTCGTCGACCTCCGGCTCAAGCGGCCGACGCTCGAGGACGTCTACCTCGACCTGATGGGAGTGAGCCCGCAGGACGAGGCGCAGGACAACCGGGAGAAGATCGCATGAATGCCGCACGCGCCGCCGCCGCTCTCGCCTGGTCGTACCTGCTCGAAACGGCGCGCTCACGCACCGCGCTCTTCTTCACCCTGGCTTTCCCCCAGCTCTTCCTGTTCGTCTTCGCTTTCGTCTTCGCTGGAGGGCGTTCGCGCGACGTTGGCTTCCTGATGCCCGGGTTGCTCACCCTGACGACGATCACCTCGAGCTTCTTCGGCTATTCGATGCGCCTGGTGGCGGAGCGCGAGCGCGGCGCTTTCCGGCGCCTGCGGGTCACTCCGACGGCGGCCGGCACGATCGTCGGCGGGCATTTCCTGCACGCGGTCCTCCTCCTCGGCCTCGCTCTCGCCTTCCAGTTCGGGCTCGGGTGGGCGGTCTTCCGCTTCCCGGTCGCCGGATCGGCCGTCGCGCTCATCGCCGTCCTCGTCGCGGGGGCGCTCGCCTTCGTCGCCCTTGGTCTCTTCGTCGGCTGCGTCGGCCGCGACACGCGCTCGGCGCCGGCGCTGACCAACCTGCTGGTCTTCCCGATGATGTTTCTCTCCGGCAGCGCGATGCCGTTTCACGCCTTGGCGCCGTGGATCCAACAGATCGGCCGCTTTCTTCCTGCGACCTATCTCAACGAAGGACTGCAGCGCGCCATGATTCAGGGACGTCCGCTTGCCGGAGTCGCCGGCCCGATAGCGGTCCTGCTGCTGTTCGCGCTGGTCGGGCTGGTGTTGAACGCCCTGCTCTTCCGCTGGGAATCGACCGACGCCCTGCCGCCGAAACGGCTGTTCGCGGGCCTCGCCCTCCTCGGCGTGCTGATCGTCGCCGTCGCCCTCGCCGGCCCGGAGCTTTCGATGTCGATTCCGCCTCCACGGTAGCGGGCGAGCCAGGTATAAACTGGCAGCATGACGAGTGCACCGGTTCGCGAGCGTTCGGGACTCGGGCCGGTGATCGGGTTCGCCGCCGGCTTGATCGTCGTGGCGGGTCTGAAGCTCGCCGCGCCGATCCTCGTCCCGGTTTCGTTCGCCCTCTTCCTCGCCATCCTCGCGCTGCCGCTGGTGCACTGGCTGGTGGCGCGGCGCTGGCCCGCCTTCCTCGCCGTGCTGGTGACCATGCTGTTGCTCGCGGCGGTGGCGGCGCTCTTCGTTCTGCTCTTCCTGGGCTCGGTGGGGGAACTGCGCGACGTCGGTCCGCACTACTACCAGCAGCTCGAATCGCGCATCTCCTACACCGTCGAATGGTGGCAGGGGAAAGGGATCTCGATTCTCGACTGGGTGCCGTCCAAGTGGCGTCAGCCGGAGACCTTGGCCGATCTCGCTGGCGGAACGGTGAAGGGATTGCTGCACCTGTTCTCGCAGGCGATGATCGTCCTGCTCACGCTGGTGTTCGTCCTGTTCGAGGCGCTGGTGGTGCCGAGGAAGCTTGCCCGCCTCCCACCGCATCTCGCCGAACCGTTGTCGCGCTTCGGCGCGGTGTCGCGCGAGCTGCAGCGCTACCTGCTCATCAAGTGCGCGATGTCCGCCGTGATCGCCGTCGCGATCGGGCTCTGGGTGGGGCTGCTCGGGGTCGACTTCCCGGTGCTCTGTGCCCTCGTCGCCTTCGCCTGCCACTTCATTCCCAACGTCGGGGCGGTCCTTGCGGCGGCGCCGGCGATGCTTTTCGCCTTCATTCAGTTCGACCTTATCCAGGCGCTGGTGGTCGGACTCGGCTACCTGGTGATCGGTACCCTGCTCGGGAATCTCGCCGAGCCGGCGCTCCTGGGCCGCAGGCTCGGCATGTCGACCCTGGTGGTCTTCCTGTCGCTGATCTTCTGGGGCTGGCTCTGGGGGCCTGTCGGCATGCTGCTGTCGGTGCCGCTCACGGTGACGATCAAGATCCTCCTCGAGCGCTCGGCGACCTGGGGCTGGGTCGCCATCCTGCTCGATTCGGGCGAGCACGCCCGCGCAGCGACCCCGGTGGCCTCCGCGACGCCGGGGTCCCTCGACGAGCCGTCGCTCGAACGACCCTGAGAGGTCTCTCGCGCCGCGCTGCGCGCCCGGTACCCGTCCCGGCCGGACAACGGCCCCGGCGTTGACTTTCGCCCGCAAGTCCGTATCATTACAAGGAAATCGGACTCACTAAGTCCTGATTCTCTGAGGCGCCCAAACCATGATCCGGATGACCAAGCAGACCGACTACGGGTTCGTCCTGCTCACCCGGCTTGCCGCCGAGCCGGGGATCGCGATGAATGCGCCCGAGCTGTCGGCGGAAACGAAGCTCCCTCTGCCGATGGTGAGCAAGATCCTCAAACTCCTGGTACGACAGGGTTTGTTGGCTTCCCATCGCGGCGTCAAGGGGGGGTATCACCTGGCACGATCGGCGGACGAGATCCATGCCGCAGAGATTCTGCGGGCGCTCGAAGGAGCGGTGGCGCTCACGGTCTGCATCGAAGGTTCGCCGGGGGAATGTGATCGTGAGCACTTCTGCACCGTGCGTGGACCGTGGCAGCGCATCAACAAGGCGGTCTTCGAGGCGCTGGCCGGAGTGACTCTTGCCGAGCTCGCCGGCGAGACGCCGCCCCGTTTGGCGCAGCTCGGACCCGGCCTTGCCGGCGCCATGGCGCGTCTCGGGTCCGGTCCGAAGAGTCCGGAGAGAGTGCCGGCGACGGGACTGGCCGGCCGGATCGAATCGCACTGAAGTTGGAGAACCGATGACCACGACCGATACGCAGACCATCGAGCAGCTGGCTACGCAGGAATACAAGTTCGGCTTCATCACCGACATCGAGCAGGAGACCCTGCCGCCCGGCCTCTCCGAAGAGACCGTGCGCCAGATCTCCGCCTTCAAGCGGGAACCCGAGTGGCTGCTCGAATGGCGTTTGAAGGCCTATCGCCACTGGCTGACGATGACCGAGCCCTCCTGGCAGAACGTCCACTATCCGCCGATCGACTATCAATCGATCATCTATTACGCCGCGCCGAAGTCGAAGAAGGATGGCCCGCAGACGCTCGCCGACGTCGATCCGGAGCTCCTCAAGACGTACGAGAAGCTCGGCATTCCGCTGCATGAGCGCGCTGCGCTCGCCGGCGTCGCTGTCGACGCGGTCTTCGACTCGGTCTCGGTGGCGACCACCTTCAAGGCCAAGTTGAACGAGATGGGGATCATCTTCTGCGCCTTCTCGGAAGCGGTGCGCGAACATCCCGAGCTGGTACAGAAATATCTCGGCTCGGTGGTTCCCTATTCCGACAACTTCTTCGCCACCTTGAACAGCGCGGTCTTCTCCGACGGTTCGTTCGTCTTCGTGCCGAAGGGCGTCAAGTGCCCGATGGAGCTTTCGACCTACTTCCGCATCAACGCCAAGAACTCGGGTCAGTTCGAGCGCACGCTGATCGTCGCCGAGGAAGGCGCCGCGGTCTCCTATCTCGAAGGCTGCACGGCGCCGATGCGCGACGAGAACCAGCTCCACGCCGCGGTCGTCGAGTTGGTGGCCCACGCCGACGCCTCGATCAAGTATTCGACGGTGCAGAACTGGTACCCCGGCGACAAGGAAGGCAAGGGCGGCATTTTCAACTTCGTCACCAAGCGCGGCAAGTGCGAGGGGGCGAGGTCGAAGATCTCCTGGACCCAGGTCGAAACCGGCTCGGCCATCACCTGGAAGTACCCGTCGGTGATCCTCAAGGGCGACCATTCGATCGGCGAGTTCTATTCGGTGGCGGTGACCAACAACTACCAGCAGGCCGACACCGGAACCAAGATGATCCACATCGGCAAGAACACCCGCTCGACGATCGTCTCCAAGGGCATCTCCGCCGGTCACGGCCAGAACACCTATCGCGGCCAGGTGAAGATCCTTGCCGGTGCCGACGGGGCGCGGAACTTCTCGCAGTGCGACTCCATGCTCATCGGCGAGAAGTGCGGCGCGCACACCTTTCCGTACATCGACGTCCAGAACCCGACGGCGCGGATGGAGCACGAAGCCTCGACCTCCAAGATCGGCGAAGACCAGATCTTTTACTGCAACAGCCGTGGCATCGAGACGGAGGATGCGGTTTCCATGATCGTCAACGGCTTCTGCAAGGAAGTCTTCAAGGAGCTGCCGATGGAGTTCGCGGTGGAGGCGCAGAAGCTCTTGTCCGTTTCGCTTGAGGGTAGCGTGGGCTGAGTCGGTCGTGCACGTGCCGCCGACGGTTCCGAGGTTTCGGGATCGCCGCTCCGCGTGCTGTGGCCGCTGCCGCGTCGATCCCGAAACCTCGGAACCGTCAGCGGCACGCACGAACGATGTCAGAGGCGAATGAAAATGAATTTGGAGCGCTGG
>JBDSRU010000043.1:0-5486 GCA_039929145.1 Thermoanaerobaculia bacterium | reverse complement strand
CGGATCCGGCGGCGCTGGAGCTCATCGCGCTCTCCTGAAATAGGTTCAGCCAACGTCACCGACAACGTGCATTCGGGCTCGCCGCTGCGCGTGCTGTAGCCGCTGACGCGTCGAGCCCGAATGCACGTTGTCGGCGCCGCTGGCTCGTTTCCTCCTTTTCCCGCGTCGCAGGCGACGTTCGCCGCGCCCGCGAATTTTTTCTGCCGCAGTGCGGCAAAAGATGGCAGAATCTCCTGCAGAGGGGGCTCGAATGACGAAGCTCGAGTGGCGGGAGCCGGTCCGGCACGACTACGCCGATCTCTGGACGGACGAAGTGGTGGCCGTGTGTGAGGCGCTGGCGCCGCTCAACCGCGATCGGCTCGCCCTCATGGCGGCGCGGATCGAGCGCCGGGCCCTTCGGGCACGCGAGCGCCGCAGGATCGAATTCCTCAGCCCTGACGACCTCATCGCCGGCACCTCGATCCGGGTGCATGAGGCCCGGGACGGAAAATTTCTCGGCGCGCGCATCCCCGCAGACCTCGAGCGCCAGTGGATCCAGGGCACCGGTCCGGCGACGCGGCCCGGAGCTACCGGCGAGAAGCTCGCCGCGGGAATGCGCAACGTCGCCTACGCGCTGCTTTCCGGAGCCGACGGCTGGATGTTCGATGGCGAGGACGCGCTCGGCCAGGTCGGGTCGATGTCGCTCGACAACCAGCGCACTCTCAAACTCGCGATCGGCGTCGATCCACGCTTTCTCGAAGTCGCCGAGCGTGTCGCCGGCGAGATGAACGACTGGGCGCGCGGCTTTCTGGGTCGAGCCCTGTTCGACGACTGGCGGGGGCAGCTCGAGTTCACCACCCGGATCTTCCGCGCCCGCGGGCTCCATCTCGACGACCGCCACGTGCGCGAGACGGACGGCACCGGATTTTCCGCCTCGATCGTCGATCTCGTGCTCTACGTCGTCCACAACCAGCGCCTGCTGCGCGAGGCCGGTTCGTCGGTGGTGGTCTACCTGCCGAAGATCCAGACAGCGGCCGAAGCGGCGCTGTGGAATCGCATCCTGACGGAGCTCGAAGGCCAGCTGGAGCTCGCGGACGGAACGATCCTCGCCTACGTCCTGGTCGAACAGCTGGAGGCGGCCTTTCAGTTGATGGAAATCCGCGCCGCCCTCGGCGTTCACTTCGTCGGTTTCAACACCGGTCGCTGGGATTACATCAACAGCGTTTCCGACGCGCTCGCCTGGGACGCCGATTTCGTCAATCCGAACATCGACGCGATCACCATGACTTACGGCTACATGCGCCAGTACGAGGACCGCGTGCGGCGGGCGGTGAACACCCCCGATACCGCCGGCCGCTTCGCCCTCTGGCAGGGCGGAATGGAGCCCAACATTCCGGTCGGCTCGCAGAGCGGTGTCGCCGCCGGTATGGCCCGCGCCGTCGCCGGCGCCGAACGCGAACAGCGCGCGGGCGCCTCCGGCAAATGGGTGGCGCACTGGAAGATGGTGCCGATCGTGCGCCCGGTCTGGGAGCGCGCCGGAGACGCGAACCAGATGGGGCGGGAGTTCCCGCGCCTCGACTACGACCCAGCAGCGGCGGCGAAGCTCGTCGAACTCGAGCCGGCGCCGCGTACGGTGCGCGGTGCGCGCGACCTGATCTCGGTGGCGCTGCAGTACGGCAACGCCTTCAGCCAGGGATTCCAGGCGGCGGCGCTCAAACCGGCGGATTTCTTCGCTGACGACGACATCCTCTACCTCATGGAAGACATGGCGACCGGCGAGATCCGGCTGAGCATCCTCTGGGAGTGGGTGCACAAGCGCGCGGCTTTTAGCGCGGCGGACTCCGCGAGTGGTGTCCGGGCCGGAGAGACCCTGTCGGCAGGGCTTTTCGCACGCCTCCTCGGAGAGGAGTACGCGAAGCTCCTTGGCGCCCGCGACCGGGACGTCCACGACGATTCGAAGGCGACCACTCTGCCGATCGCCCGCGCCATCGTCGAGGCCTACGTCGCGGCAGAGGCCAAGGCGCCGTGGTACATCGACCTGCTGAATTTGAATCTCGGACTCACCGGACTCGACGTCGCGCACCAGCGCATCGCGCTCTATCTCGAGCTGTTCGATCGCGACGGCACTCGCCTCACTGCCAATCCCGACTTCGACCGTCCTTCGACTGACCGAGTACCTGGAGGGGACTCCCGATGACCACGATGACGACGTTCGATGCCCAGGTGGAAGCGCTCCAGGTATGGTTCGACGGCCCGCGCTTCGAGCGTGTTCTGCGCCTCTATTCGGCGCGGCAGGTGGCCGCTCAGCGCGGCGGCATCGCCATCGACTACACGGTGGCGCGCGAGGCGGCCACGGCCTTTCACGCCCGGCTGCGCGAGCTCTTCGCGGAGAGGAAGAGCATCACGACCTTCGGACAGTATTCACCCGGACAGGCGGTGACGATGCGCCGGCAGGGGATCGAGGGGATCTACCTCGGCGGCTGGGCGACCTCGGCCAAGGGTTCGGTGACCGAGGATCCCGGCTCCGACCTCGCGAGCTATCCGCTCTCCCAGGTGCCGGACGAGGCCGCGACCCTGGTGCGGGCGCTGCTCACCGCCGATCGCAACCAGCACTTCCAGCGCGCGCGAATGAGCGAAGCACAACGCGAAACGGCGCCGCTGCACGATTTCCGCCCCTTCATCATTGCCGACGCCGATACCGGCCACGGTGGCGATCCGCACGTGCGCAACCTCGTCCGTCGCTTCGTCGAGGCCGGCGTTCCCGGCTACCACATCGAGGATCAGCGTCCGGGCACGAAGAAGTGCGGTCATCAGGGCGGCAAGGTCCTGGTGCCCTCCGACGAACAGATCAAGCGCCTGAACGCGGCGCGCTTCCAGCTCGACGTCATGGGCGTCGAAGGAATCATCGTGGCGCGGACCGACGCCGAGGCGGCGACGCTCCTCGACGGCCGGAGTGACGAGCGCGACCAGCCGTTCATCCTCGGCGCGACCAACCTTCAGATGCCGGCCTACAAACTCTGCTTCCTCGCGTTGATGAAGCGTTTTCACGACAAGGGAGTCGCCGAGCTCAACGGTCACCGCCTGTATCAGGTTTCGATCGAGGAGTACGCCGCCGCGGATCTCTGGCTCGACCGCACCGGGCTGGGGAAGATGGCCGAGGAGGGCGCGGCGGACTACGCCCAAGGCGGCGCCGCGAAGGTCGACGGTATTTTCGACGCCGCCGAGTCTCGCCTCGTCGAGGTGTGGGAGACGGAAGCCGGACTGGAGACCTACGGCGAATCGGTCGCCGAGGTGCTCGAGTTTCGTGCCGGCGAGGGCGAGGCGCTCGAGATGAGCGCCGCCGACTGGCGGAAGTTCGCCCGCCGCTCCTCTTTCTTTTCGGCGCGAGAGAAGGCGAAGGCGCTGGGGGTCGAGATTTCGTGGGATTGCGAACACGCCAAGACGCCCGAGGGCTACTACCAGGTCCGCGGCGGCGTCGACTACGCGATCGCCAAGTCGCTCGCCGCGGCGCCGTTCGCCGACATCCTCTGGATGGAGACCAAGACCGCCGATCTCAAGGACGCTCGCGAGTTCGCCGAGGCGATCCACGCCGAGTTCCCGGAAATGATGATGGCCTACAACCTCTCGCCGTCCTTCAACTGGGATTCGACCGGAATGGGCGACGACGAGATGCGCCGCTTCCCGGAGGAGCTGGGAAAGATGGGGTTCGTGTTCAACTTCATCACCTACGGCGGCCATCAGGTCGACGGTGTCGCCGGCGAGGAGTTCGCGACCGCGCTGAAACAGGACGGAATGCTCGCCCTCGCCCGGCTGCAACGCAAGATCCGGTTGGTCGAGTCGCCCTACAAGACGCCACAGACGCTGGTCGGCGGTCCACGTGCGGACGCCGCCCTTCTCGCCTCTTCGGGGCGCACCGCGACCACCAAGGCGATGGGTAAGGGTTCCACCCAGCACCAGCATCTCGTTCAGACCGAAGTGCCGAAGAAGCTGCTCGAAGAGTGGTTGGCACTGTGGAGCACCCACTACGGCCTCGATCTCGCGCTGGGCGTCGAGCTCAAACCGCATCGCGCCGGTTCGGAGCTGCTCGAGCTCGCGATTGTCAGCCTGGGGGGGAAGGGCGGCGAACGGGAGGCGAACGTCGTGTTCGCTCCGATCCACGACCGGCGAGGTCGCGCGATCCTTTCGGTGCGCGATCAGAACACCTTCGATGGGCGGCTGCGGCAGAAGCGCCTGATGAGCCTGATCCACCTCTTCCTCGTGCATCGCTACAAGGCGGATTCAGTGCACTACGTATCGCCGACCGAGGACAATCAGTACCAGGCGGCGAAGATGCAGTCGCACGGAATCTTCGCGGCGGTCAGGACCGAAGTCGGCGAGATCATCGTCGCCGAAGTCGATCGCGCGAAGGTGGAGAACCTCCTCGCCACCGATCGTGTGGCGCTCGGCCGGCTGATTCGCAAGGAGAGCTGAGGCGGGGAGAGGTCGGAGCGTGTCGTCGCCTGCTGCGATGCAGGCGACGGGGCTCGAAGAAGACGGGTGTCAGTTCTTGCGGCGGCGCAGCCCGGCGACAACGGCGCCCATGGGATTGCGGGTGCTTCGAAGGCAGGCGCCTTTCATCGATCCTGGCGAACTTCCAGTTCGGTGACAGCGGGCGCCGCCTCCGCCCGCACGATGTAGCGCTGCGGCGCGGTGCCGACGAAGTAGAACGGGTAGCAGGTGACGAGAGTGAGTGTCGGTTGCGGCGTCGGCGCCAGGACTTCGAGCGCCGACGGGTCGACGACCCGGATCGATGTCACCTCGAACTCCTGCTTGCCGGTGAGGGTTTCGAGCTCGATCCGGTCGCCCGTCGTGATGTCCTTGAGGCCGCGGAAGAATCCGTCGCGATGGCCCGCGATACCGACGTTCCCTGCCTCTCCCGGCCGAGCCGTGCCGGCGATGTTGCCCACGGCACGATCGAGAGTCTTGTCGTCGGTGCCCGGGAGCACCGGAACTTCGATGCCGAGTTTCGCGATGCGCAGGACGGCGAGGGGTGGGGCTGTAGCGAGCCCCAGGCTGGCGCGATACTTCACAATGCGGCCCGCTGACCAGAGGCTCTGATCGACCGGCTGCGTCAGAACCGGATCGCTTTCGACGCTCCGCGCCGCTGCGAAGGCCGCGACGTCGAGACTGCTCGAGACTGCGCTGTGCAGCCGGACGGCGCCGAAGAGGAGGAGCAGAGCTCCGCCGATGGCGAACAAGAGATGTTCCAGCCGTAGGGCCCGGAAGACGAGCCGGAAGGCTCCGGGCCTCTGCGCTTCGCTCATCGAAGCTCCTTGCCGTGCGGGAACGACCGCCTTCGAGCAGCGCTGCCTGGCAGCGCCGCAGGCCGGATCTCCTCGCGGATTCAATTTCTGGCGGTTTCTTGCCGTTGAGTGTACACCCGGTGGGACCTGCCGGGGTGCGGCATGAAGGCTCAGGCGGGCGGAGCCTCGATCCGGCGGGCGATGGCGATGAGCCCCAGCCCGCGC
>JBDSRU010000042.1:0-9473 GCA_039929145.1 Thermoanaerobaculia bacterium | reverse complement strand
CCTGATCAACCCGGGGTCCATCGGTCAGCCGAGGGATCGCGATCCGCGCGCCTCCTACATGACCTACGACTCCGACAAGAAGGTCGTGCGATGGCACCGCGTGGCGTACCCCGTCGACCGCGCGCAGCAGCGGATTCTCAAGGCTGGACTGCCGAAGCTCTTGGCCGATCGGCTCGCGATCGGCACCTGAGACGGCGCGTCGCAGGCGAACAGGGCGGGTGCCGCCTTGCAACCTGGGGCGGGCGCTGCGTAGCATGATCCGCTCATGATTCCCGCCCGCCTCGCCATCGGAATCCCTCTCCTCGCCCTGCTGCCGGCGCTCGCCTGTTCGCAGGCTCCGGCTGTGAAGCCTCCGCCGACGGTCGCGCAGGAGCGCTCGACGCGCGCCGCCGATCTGCGCGACACGCAGGCGCTCCTGCTTCTCATGGCCGATCAGAAACGGTTCGAAGAGAGCGTCTTCGTCGCCCTGCTGGACAGCTCGGCGAGCATTCGCCGGGACCTCGCTGTCGCGCTCGGGCGCATCGGCCATCCGCGCGGGCGGGGAGTCCTCCAGGGCCTGTTGATCGACTCCGATACGCCGGTGCGGCAGGCGGCGGCCTTCGCGCTGGGCGAGCTCGGGGTCCCCGAAGCCATTCCCGCTCTGCTGCGGGCGACGGTCGATGACGACGCCACGACCGGCACGCTGGCGGTGGAAGCGCTCGGAAAACTGCAGGCGCCGCTCGCGGATGTTTCCCGGACGCTGACCGCTCTCGAACCGGATGCCGCTGCCCTGCGCCTCGCGCCGGCCCTTTTTCGATTCAAGGAAGAGAGCCTCATCGAAGTCGCGGTCGGACTCGAGAGGTCGCCTTCGGCGGCCCTGCCGGCGGTCCATGCCGGTGTCGCCTACGCCCTGGCTCGCGACGCGCAGGCCGCAGCGCTGCCATCCCTTCGACGGTGGATCGCGGACCCGGAGCCGGGGATCCGGGCCTGGGCCGCGCGCGGACTCGGAGAGGTCGGCGATCTCTCGGACTTCCGAGGGCTCGAACCGCTGCTTGCCGCCGCCGCGCCTTCGCCCCGCATCCAGGCGCTCCGCGCCGGCGCGCGCATTCTGGCGCGGACCCAGGCCCTGCCCCCTCTGGGTTGGGGAAAGCACCTCGCCAGGCTCATGGACGACGCCGCGCCGGGCGTACGCGCCATCGCTCTCGAGTCGTCGTCGGCCTGGATGGCGCAACCCGAGGTGAGAGAGTCGGTCCTGCGGCGACTCAAGAGCGGTGAGCCCCGTGAGCGCGAGCTCGCGCTCCTCTCGCTTGCCCAGGGCAACGACCCGGAGGCGGAAGCGGCGGTCCGGCGCGCCGCCGGAGCGCCCGAGCGCGCTTTTCGGGCGCGAGCCGCCGAAGCAGCGGGAGCGCTCGGCCTGGTCGATCTGCTGGAGCGGCTGGCGCTCGATCCGGAGGCGATGGTCCGGGTGGCCGCGGTCGAGTCGCTGATCGCCGGTGGCCTCGACGCCGGTGGCGACGTGTCGTCGGCGATCGCCGGAATCGCCCGCCGGTTCCTCGCCGACCCTGACCCGACGGTCCGCGCGACGGTTCTCGAAGCGCTCATCGAAGCGCCCGAGGTCTCCGTGAGCGCTCTTCAAAAGGCGCTCCTGGCGGGAGAGCGGGACCTCCTCGCGGACGCCTGCCTGGCGGCAATCCGGGCGCTCGCGGCGCGCGCTCTCGCCGTGCCGGCCGAGCTCGCGGCAACGGTTTCGCTCCTCGAGTCGTTCGCCGAGGACAAGGACTTCCTGGTGCGGCGCGAGGCAGCGTCGGCGCTCGAAAGGCTCGGCCAGCCGCGACCGGAGGTCGGGCCGGTCGCAACCGGCCGCACCGGCCCGGTCTACTCCCAGATCCTGTCGCAGACCGATCACACACGGAGGGTCGAGGTCGTGACGGCGCGCGGCAAGTTCCGCATTCGCCTGGACTGTCCGGAGGCGCCGCTCACCTGCCTCTCGTTCCTGCAACTCGCCGGACAGGGTTATTTCGACGGCCTGACTTTTCACCGCGTCGTGCCCGACTTCGTGGTGCAGGCCGGCGACCCGCGGGGAGACGGCTGGGGTGGACCGGGCTTCGCGCTGCGCGACGAGATCAACCGGTCTCGATTCGGGCGCGGCGCGGTCGGCATGGCGCTCTCGGGGCCCGACACCGGAGGCAGCCAGTTTTTCATCGCCCTCTCGCCGCAGCCGCACCTCGACGGCGGCTACACCGTCTTCGGCCAGGTCGAAGGCGACGACTCCGTTCTCGACCAGATTCGCCAGGAAGACGCCCTGCTCTCGATGAGGGAAGTCGAGACAGGTGAGTAACTTGCGCTCGAAACTCCAGGGCGGATCGACGCCGGCGCTGCAACTTTCTCGCGGCTGGGCACGTAGGTAACCATGTCGGTCGAACCGCTCGACCCTACCGACGAGGCGCTGGTCCGGTCGGTCCTTTCGGGAGACCGGGAGCGCTTCGAGACGCTGGTCGAGCGGTATCAGACGCGACTGGTCAACTATCTGTATCGCATGGTGCGCAACCTCGAAGAGGCGCACGACCTGACCCAGGAGGTTTTCATCCGCGTGTATCAGGCCCTGGATCGCTACGACAGCCAGTATCGCTTCTCGACCTGGCTGTTCAGAGTCGCCCAGAACGCGGCGATCGACGTCATCCGCAAGCGCCGGATCCATCTGGTTCCGCTCACCCGGCGAGCGGACGATGGCAGCGACGGCACCGTCGACCTCGAGTTGCCGGACGGGCAACCGTCAGCCCTAGAGGCGCTGCAGGGACGCGAGCTCGACGCTTCGATCCGGACGGCGATCGACACGCTCCCCTGGGAGTACCGCGAGCTGATCCTGCTCCGGCACTACGGCGAGCTGGCCTATGAGGAGATTGCCGAGGTCAAGGCGATGCCCCTGGGAACGGTGAAGAACAAGTTGTTTCGCGCACGCCAGATGCTCAAGCAGCAGTTGCTCGCTCCTCGGGACGTCGGGAACTGACGGGGAAGGAAGATCGGATGAATCACGACCATCTGCTGGAAGAACTCGACCTCGAAATCGATGAAGTCGAGCATATCGACGGCGCGCAGGAGCTCCTCCGGCCGGCGCAGAAAGGTGCGCTCGCGGCACATGTCGCGGGGTGCTCCGAGTGCCAGCACGAGTCCCGGGAGCTCCGCGAGGTGCATCGGCTGCTCTCCGCCTCTGTTGTCCAGCCTCGCGAAGGTTTCACGGGAGAGGTCATGCGCGCGCTTGTACCGGCGCCCTGGGAAGCCCGCACCGCAGTGGTCTGGCGTTGGCCGTTCGCCATGCTGCTCGCACTGGGCGGGCTTGCGGCGGTGCTGCTGGGCGGCGCCGCCGCCGAGCTCGAGCCGAGCTCCGGATCGTTCGATGCTTTCGTCGCGCTCGCCCGTCTGCTCGAGAGTGCGGCGCTCGCCGGGGCCGGGCTGCTCGGCGCCTCCTGGCGCGGCCTGGGCTCCGGACTCGGAGAGTGGCTGACCGCTTCGAAGACGCACCTGGCGATGGCAGGAGGGCTCCTTCTCGCCCTGAACCTGCTGTTTCTACGCCTGCTCCGGCCGGCCTCGCGCCATGCCGCGGTGCGCAAATCCCGATAGACTCTCAAGCATGATCCAGCAGTCAGCCCGGCGCCTTCGCGGCGTCGCACGGCTCCCCGGTCTGACGCCGGTCCGGATTGCAGCGCCGGCTGCGCGAGTCGTACTCCTTGCGGTCACGGCCCTCGCTGCGACGATCCTGGCCGTCGCGAGTCCCGTGAGCGCAGCGAGCTCAGCGAGTTCGGCCGTGGCGCCGCCGTCCGAGCTGCTGCCCGGGCTGCGTCTCGAGGCTGGCAGTGTCGCTCGCCAGCCGATCGTGGCGGTCGGGCGCGGAGTCGAAGTCGATGGCGAGGCCCTGGCCGGCGTCACTGCGCTGAATGGCACCGTCACCGTGACGGGCCTCGTGCACGGCGATGTGACCGTGCTCGGCGGCGATCTCATTCTTTCCCCGACAGCCGTTCTCGAGGGCGACGCGCTGGTTTTAGGCGGCCGCCTGGTGGCCTCCGGCGGCTCCCGGCTCTCGGGACGGGCGGTCGCCTATCCGACGGTATCCCGCGCCTGGCTGACGCTCCTCGAAGGTCCGAGCCTGGGGATGGGCGCAACCTCTCCGCTCGTCCTGGGGGCGAAGCTGGGACTCGTTGCCGCCTGGCTGGCGCTCACGCTGCTGCTCTTCGCTTCCGCCGGCCGGCCACTGGTGCGCACCTCGGAAGAGGTCCGCCACGAACCGCTGCGCTGCTTCGCGGCGGGTCTCGTAGGCCTCGCCACAATCGTCCTTTCGGCGCTCTTCCTGTCCGCCTTCCTGCCCACGCTGCTGGGCGTGCCGCTGCTCGTGCTGGTCTCGCTGTTCGCGATCGTGCTCAAGCTCTGGGGAATGGTGGCGATCTTCCACAGCTTCGGCAGGTTCTGCGTCTCGCGGCTCGCGCGGCGCCGGGTCGTACAGCTCCATGCCGCTGTTCTGGGTCTGTCGCTACTCGGATTGATCAAGATGGTGCCCATGGCCGGGGTGTGGGTGTGGACCGCCGCGACCCTCATCGGCATCGGCGCCACGCTGCGGTCGAAATTCGGCCGCTTCGAGCCCTGGTTCGACAGTGACAGCAGCGCCCTTGCCTGACCCCCACGCCTGAGAGCCTTGGTAGGCTCTCTCCGCAGAGCGGGAGCCTGACCCGGCGCTCTCGGAAAGTCAGTAGCCTTGCTAGGCTCTGTCTGGATATCGAGAGCTTCGACTGGCTCGGATCGAGAATCGAGCACCTGACAAGGCGCTCTCCCCAGGAATCACGTCGAGATGGAGGCCTTCAGCATGGAGATTCGGAGAATGGGCGTCGTGGGCGCCGGAACGATGGGAAGCGGGATCGCCCAGGTGGCGGCGCAATCCGGCTTCGACGTCGTTCTCGTGGACATCTCCGGGGAAGCCCTGACGAAGGGGCTCGGCGCGATCGACAAGAGCCTCGAACGGTTGGAAGCGAAAGGCAAGCTCACCGCGGAAGCGCGCGCTGGAGCGCGGGCAAACCTCGCTTCGGCGACGAACATCGAAGCGCTCGCCGGCTGCGACCTCGTCGTCGAGGCGGTGGTGGAGAAGTTCGAAATCAAACGGCAGGTCCTGCTGGCGCTCGACAACGTGCTCGCCGCGCCGGCGATTCTGGCCACCAACACCAGCTCGATCTCGATCACGCGGCTGGCCGCCGCGACCGCGCGTCCCGACCGCGTGATCGGCATGCATTTCATGAATCCCGTCCCGATCATGCAGCTGGTCGAGATCATCCGCGGCCTCCAGACCTCGCAGGAAACCTGCGATGCGGTCTTCGAGATGACCCGCAAGCTCGCGCGAACTCCGGTGGAGGTCAACGATGCGCCCGGCTTCGTTTCGAACCGGGTGCTCATGCCGATGATCAACGAGGGGATCTTCTGCCTGCACGAGCATGTCGGGGAAGCGGCGGCGATCGACGAGGTGATGAAGCTCGGGATGAATCATCCGATGGGACCGCTCGCCCTCGCGGATCTCATCGGCCTCGACGTCTGTCTCGACATTCTCCGTGTCCTCACCGAAGGCTTCGGCGATCCCAAGTACCGCCCCTGTCCCCTGTTGGTGAAAATGGTCGAAGCGGGCTATCTCGGCCGCAAGAGTGGGCGCGGGTTCTATGCCTACGGCTGAGGGACTGCCGGTCGTCTTCTGCCAGGTCTGCGGCGCCGAGAACCTGAGCGACCGCGAATTCTGCGCGCGCTGTCACCAGAAACTGATGGTGATCTCGGGCTCGATCGGCGGCGAGGCCGAGCAGTTCGAGCCCGAGCGCTCGGCCGATTTCTCGCTCGACGAGCACTTGCTGGAACGGATTTCGATTCTCGAAGAGGCCGTCAAGCGCACCGCCGAGACCGCGCAGAGGCTCGTCGCCGCCGTGCAGAAGCAGGAGAAGAATCTCCTGGTCTCGCAGACCGGCTTCGCGACACTGCGTGAGCTCCTCGAGCGGCGGCGCCTGGTGGGGCGTGAAGAGTGGAGCGATCTCTGGGAGTCCAAGATGGACTACCAGCTGCGCGCGCTGGAGAAGCGCGAGCGCTTCATGTCGATCCGCGACCGGGTAGCGGCGCTCTACCAGGGGAACCGGCCGAAGCTCTTCGCGCAGCATCTCGACGACGCCGAGTACGCGCTTTTCGCCTTCGACGTCGATCGCGCCAAGCGCGCTCTCGAGCAGGCCTGGAAGCTCGACCGGACCAACTACGAGCTGGCGCTCTTCCTGGGCGAGACCTGTTTCAACGAAGGCGACACCGAGGCCGCGCTCGGTTTCTTCCAGAAAGTGCTGGAGGTCAAGGCGGATCACTTCGAGGCCCTGGTCTTCTCCGGCGTCATCTTCCACGAACAGGGCAACTTCCATCGCGCCGAGGCGCTGCTCAAGAAGGCGGTGGCGGAATATCCGGACGCCTTCCTTCCCCACTTCAGCCTCGGTGCCGTCTACGCCGCGCACGGCGATCTGACGCGCGCCGTGGCCTACCTCGAGCAGGCGAACCTGCTCGATCGTGTGCCGCAGGCGCTCTACCTGCTCGGCAACTGCCGCTACGAAATGGGGCAGGCCGCGCATGCGATTCGCAGCCTCCGCGAGGCGGTGCGGCTCGATCCGGCCTTCGAGGAAGCGCACTACCTCCTAGGCCTCGCCTACCTGGACCGCCATTGGAACAAGAAGGCGCTGGCGTCTTTCCGCGAAGCGCAGCGCCTCAACCCGCGCCGCCTGCGCTACCAGGATCTCGTGCAGTACCTCTCCGGCCGGACCGGAGCGCCGTTGCCGGAGGTCGGAACGGCCGCGGCGCGCTACATGGCGAAAGCGGAGGAGCATCGCGCCCGCGGCGAACGCGACCGCGCGCTTTCGAGCTACCAGAAGGCCCTCGACGCCGAACCCGAAAACCCGACCCTGCTCATGTCGTTCGCCATGCTCTGCCTGTCGCTCGACCGCTGGGAGGAGCTCGAGGCCGCCACACGGCGGGTTCTCGAGCTCAACCCCGGGGAGATGCTCCGCGCGACGGCGTCCGCCGCCCTGATCGCAGCTCTGCGCAGCGGCGGCAAGTTCCGCGAAGGCAACCGGATCGGGAAGCTCCTGCTGCAGGAAGGCGCGAGCAACTTCACGCGCACCATCGCCTACTTCGAGATGGCCTACAACCTCGCCGAAATGGAGGAGGACCTCGATCAGGCGCTGGAGTATGCGCAGCGGGCGCTGGATCTCTCGCCCGACGAGCTCAAGCAGTTCCCCCTGGCGGCGATGGGCTGGGTGCACTACAAGCGCAAGGAATACGAGCAGGCGGTGGAGTGTCTGGCGAAATCGAACGATCTGGGTTCGTCGTCGACGACACTGACCCACCTGGGCATGGCGCTGCTCGCCTCGGGCAACGAGGAAAAGGCGCGCGGCGCCTTCGGCCGAGCGCGCAGTCTCGAGCCCCGTGTCGGCGCTCTCGAGGAGAAGATGATGGAATGCATGCGCGATTCATCGCGCCTGCTCGAACGTGTTCAACAACGCCAGAAGCGCTAGCAACGATCCAATTTCGATTCGAAACCCCGGTGACCCTGTGACGCCCACGACCGAGAACTTCCGCCCCTCCCTTCCCACGCGCTGGTCGCAGACTTACCTCTTCACCACGCGTGAGGTGCCGAACGACGCCGAAGTGATCTCGCATCAGCTGATGGTCCGCGCCGGAATGATCCGCAAGCTTGCCGCCGGCATCTACACCTACCTGCCATTCGGTTGGCGGAGCCTGCAGAAGCTCTCGGCGATCGTGCGGCGCGAGATGGCGGCCGCCGGAGCGGTCGAGCTCTCGATGCCCTCGATTCAGCCCGCCGAGCTCTGGATCGAGTCCGGCCGCTGGCAGAAGTACGGCAAGGAGCTCTTGCGGATCCGCGACCGGCACGATCGCGACTTCTGTTTCGGACCGACGCACGAAGAGGTGATCACCGATCTGGTGCGGCGAGACGTCAAGAGCTATCGCCAGCTGCCGTTCAACCTCTTCCAGATCCAGACCAAGTTCCGCGACGAGATCCGCCCGCGCTTCGGCCTGATGCGGGGACGCGAGTTCCTGATGAAGGATGCCTACTCTTTCCACGCCACGGCCGAGAGCCTCGACGAGGCCTACGAGGCGATGCGCGCCGCCTACCGGCGGATCTTTGAGGCCTGCAAGCTCGATTACACGGTCGTCGATGCCGACACCGGCACGATCGGCGGTTCCTCCTCGCATGAGTTCATGGTCACCGCGGCGACCGGCGAGAGCGCCGTGGCGCATTGTGGCGCCTGTGGCTACGGAGCCAACACCGAGAAGGCCGTGCGCGGCTCCTGGGCGACGGGCGGTGGCGCCGCGGAGAGATCCCTGGAACGCCGTGAGACGCCGGGCCTGCGTTCGGTCGAGGAGGTCGCACGTTTCCTCGCCGTGTCGGAGACGCAATTCGTGAAGACCCTGGTCTACGAAACCGACAAGGGCTTCGTGGCGGTGGCGATCCGCGGCGACCGCGAAGTGAACGAGGTGAAGCTCCTGAACGCCCTCAACGTCGAACATCTGCAGCTCGCGACCGAGGACAAGGTGCTGGCGGCGACCGGCACGCCGGTCGGCTCGCTGGGCCCCGTCGGCATGCCCGAGAGCCTGCGTCTGCTCGCCGACCTCTCCGTCGAAGGTCTGGTGAACTTCACCTGCGGCGCCAACGAGGCCGGCGTCCACCTCCTGAATGCGAACTGGGGCCGCGATGCCCGGCCCGGCGAGCTCCTCGACCTCGCCACCGTGGTCGACGGCGATCCCTGCCCGCAGTGCGGGGCGGCGCTCGCGCTTTCGCGCGGCATCGAGGTCGGCCACATCTTCAAGCTCGGCGACAAGTACTCGGTGGCGATGAAGTGCGAATTCACCGACGAGGCGGGCGGACAGCGGCCGATGATCATGGGCTGCTACGGCCTCGGAATCGGCCGCACGGTGGCGGCCGCCATCGAGCAGAACCACGACGCCGACGGCATCATCTGGCCCATGCCGCTCGCCCCCTTCGAGGTGCTGGTGATCGCGCTCAATCCCAACGAGGCCGAGTCGGCGCGGGCGGCGGAGGAGCTCTCGAATGAGCTCGCGGCGCGCGGGCTGGATGTGCTCTATGACGACCGCGACGAGCGGCCGGGAGTGAAGTTCAAGGACGCCGAGCTCATCGGCATCCCTCTCCGGGTCGTGGTGGGCGGCAAGTCGCTGGCGGCAGGCCAGATCGAGTTCGCCCTGCGCCGTGACCGCCAGAAGCTCCAGGTGCCGGTGGCCGATGCGGTTGCCAAGGCGCTCGAGCTCGTGGCCGCAGAACGCGGCTGACGGCGCCACTAGCGGATCTCTGAAGGCCTCCGACCACCTAGCGCAAGGGGCAAGGTGCCTCCGCGGTAGGCCTGCGGAGGCGCAGACACCTCCCCGAGAGGCGGGCGGCGCCACAGACTCTTCCACGATAGGCGGGCGGC
>JBDSRU010000041.1:0-2838 GCA_039929145.1 Thermoanaerobaculia bacterium | reverse complement strand
TTCTCGACAGGGCGCGCGCTCTTGGAAGCGCCGTAGCGAAGCTCCGCAACGGCGACGGCGCTGACCACGACATCCTCGGGGCGGAGACTCTGCAATCGCTCGACGACGGTGGGAAAGCGGCCGTTCAGGTAGTCGGAGCAGACGTTGGTGTCGAGGAGATATCGCACGCGATCAGTCGAGATCCGGACCGGGTTCGACCGCCGAAGGCTCTAGCGCAACAGGGAACTCCGGCGCGCTCCCTGCGAGCGCGAGAAAGCGCGCGCTCCATGCCCGCTTCCGTGATTCGAGCACGACCCGCTGGCCGTCACGGTAGATCAGGACCTCCTCTTGGTCGGCGAAGCGGTACTCTTTGGGCAGACGAACCGCCTGACTTCCTCCCGACTTGAATAACTTTGCCAGGTCGCTCATCGTCTCAGACCTCCTTGATGTATCTACTTATTATATCTACATTCCGACCTGCGACGACGAACCGAGGTAGCAGAGCCAGGTGCCGGAACAAGGTGCCCGAGAGCAAGGTGCCAGCCGATTTCCAGGTCGCTCGGTTTTCCTGCCCGAGCAAAGCGAGCAAAGTGCGAGCAAAGTGCCAGCCGATTTCCTGAACGGCTCAGGGAGGGGCGCAGCTCCGCGGGATTTGGAAACTCGCGGATCACCTTCCGCCGCAACGGGTTGTCAGATGGCTGGAACACGCTTGCGCAGCTCCGCGATGAATGCTTCCTTCTCTTTCGGCGAAACCATGATTGAGTTCCTTCGCCCATAGTCGATGCGCAGGCGGTCGAGCGAAAGAGCCGGGCTCGACAGCGGATTGCGCGTCGGAGAGATCGCCCGGATCTCACTCAGGGGCACCCGCCAGGAAAACGGCCCCGAGCGCACATGGAGCTCCGAACTGTCGATCCGATACTCGGTCGAGCGGAGCAGCCAGACGGGCAAAACGACGCTCACCAGCAGCATGGGCGAAATAACGAGCGCGAAAAGGGGTGACTCGGCCACCGCGACGCTCGCGACGGCGAGCACGGAAACCACCGCGGAGATGAGCAGGACGGCCGCCAGCCACCCGTCGACCTTGGAGCGAAATCGGATCGGATCCATATGTTGCCAACCAGCAGATCACGAACTCGCCCTCGGGCGCGCTGCCGTCGTGTTACCGACCCCACTCTCCATCTCCGGAGACAATCGACGCACCGTCCCCGGCTGCCCGACAAATTCGGCGCAGATGTACTAATGTCCGCGCTGCCGCTCTGAATCTTCGTCCTCCGGGAGGAGCCCGACATGCGACTTGCGATGCAGGACCCGTGTCGAATCGTCACCGGCATCCTGACAGTCGCGCTGATGCTGGTGCCCGCCGCGGCGCGATCCCAGGAGCTCGACTCCGCCCCCGAACAGGTGCCCCTCTTCGGCGACACCTTCGAATCCGGCAACGTCTGCAACTGGTCGAGCGGCGCCGGCTTTCCGCAGGTTTGCCCCTACAACTTCTTCTGCGCCGGAGCGCCTGCACCGACCTCCGCGGCCGATCCACTGATGCTCACCGGCGCGCTGACCGACTTTCTTTCGGGCAACCCGATCGGCGGCGCGACCGTCGAGGCGCGCCGGCAGTCCGGCGGCACGCTCCTCGACAGCGACACGACGGTCGCCGACGGCTCCTTCTCACTCAGCGCCTCGACCGGCGGGATACCGCTCAGCGCCTACCTGGCGATTGTCGCCGCGAGTTATCCCAGCACCTACCTCTACCCCGCCGATCCGTTCGCTGCCGATGCGGTGGGCCTCGGCGTCCGGGCGATCTCGACCTCCTCGCTGTCGCTCGCTTACTTTTTCGCAGGCCTCGGCGTCCAGACTCCCAATACCGGCACGACCGTCATCCTGGTCGCCGACTGCGACGGCGTGCCGATCCAGGGAGCGACGGTCGCCTTCGCTCCGGCCGCGGGAGCGCTGCGCTACCTGGAGAGCGGGACGCCGAGCCCTTCAGCCACCGCGACCGACGCGACCGGCGCCGCCATGGGCTTCAACGCCCCGCCGGGGAACACTTCCCTCTCCGCCCTCTTCAACGGCGTGAGCCTCGAATCCCACAGCTTCGTCGTCTACTCGAGCGGACTGACCGGCACCCTGATTCATCCCTGAGCGAGTACCCTTCGACAACGGGCTGACTCCAATCGCTCCGTTCCCCGCCGGGATCTCCGGATCATCGTCTCGTGCTCCGCTCCCCCCGAGCCAGGTGCCAGATGAGATGAGTCGGTCGGTCCCGATCCGGAAGGCAGAGCGAGTAGCGCGACGCGCGCGCCTGAATCAGGGGACCTGCCAGCGGACCGTGTCCCCGCTTTCGAAGCCATCGCAAAACACGCAGCCGAAGAGCCGCGCCTGGACGCTCGAGTTGCTGGAATCCGTGCCGTACGAACCGAGACTCTGCCAGACGACGACGAAGTCGCCTGCACCGGTCGAGGCCACCACCGGCAGCTCCTGGCTGTTCGTGGTGTAGACGTTGACCTGGGCATCGCCGCCCACCGGGGTACCGTTGGCGTCGAAGCGCCGTCCCCGGATGCTCGAGGAATCCGAATCCGTGCCGTTCGAGCCGAGGCTCTGCCAGACGACGAGGAAGTTGCCCGCGCCGTCCACGGCAACCGTCGGATAGCGCTGTGCATTCGTCGTATAGGTATTCACCTGGAACTGCGCGCCCAACGCGGCGCCGTTGGCTGCGTAGCGTTGCGCCTGAATGCTGAAACTGCTCGTATCCCCGCCGCTCGAGCCAAAACTGTCCCAGACGACGATGAAATTGCCCTCGCTGTCCGCGGCCACCGCTGGATAACGCTGTCCGCTCGTGGTGTAAGTGTTGACCTGAAACTGCCCAGC
>JBDSRU010000040.1:0-2831 GCA_039929145.1 Thermoanaerobaculia bacterium | reverse complement strand
AGGGCGCCATGCAGACGGCGCGCTCGTCGGCGAGGATCAGCTCCTCGAGCCGCCGCCGGCCATCGCCGATGACGACGGGAAAGCGCTTGCCGGTGATCGAGAAGATCCGTCCGCGAGCCGCCGCGGGATGACGGACGTAGAAGACCCCGAACTCCTCGCCGCCGATGTACTCCTGGGCAATCAGTCGGCCTCCCGCCGACGCGAGGTAGCCCGCGAGCTCGTTCTCCGAGCGCACGACGGCCACGCCTCGACCGCGCTCGCCGACATCGGGCTTGAGAACGACCGGGAGGGCGAGGCCCGCGGCTGCGAGCGCCGCGCGCACTTGCGTCGATCGGTCCGCTGGATCGTCCGGCAGATCGACGATCACGAAGCGGGCGACCGGCGCGCCGGCGAGACGCTCGAGGATGGCGCTCTTCGATTCCTCGACGAATCCGCCGGCGGGAATGCCGGGGTTGGCGGCAGTGAAGATTGTCAGGTGCCGATGGCGGATGCCCTGCCAGAGTCCGTAGAGGACGACCGGCAGCTGAAAGATCCAGGCCGGCCAGAACTCCCAGAGCGTGAGGCGGCGCCAGCGCGAGAGCAGCAGCCGGCGTCCCCGCCACGAGAACAGCGGCACCACGATGCGGACGAAAAGCAAGGTGGCGGCGAGGGCGGCGGCCAGGGCCGGGAATGCGACCCGCTCATAGGACCGGAAGTGCGTCAGGACGGCTCCTCCCGTCCAGGACGAGAGACCCACGAGCAGCGGCGTCCAGACCACGCCGGCGAGAAGCAGCGCGGCGGCGATGCGGGCGAACGGTGCGCGGAGGATTCCGGCAGCGAGGAAGAGCGGCAGGCGGCTGCCCGGAATGAAGCGCGAGGCGAGAACCACCCTGGCGC
Source organism: Thermoanaerobaculia bacterium (assembly GCA_039929145.1). Classification (GTDB taxonomy): domain Bacteria; phylum Acidobacteriota; class Thermoanaerobaculia; order Multivoradales; family JAGPDF01; genus JAGPDF01. The sequence goes on along the minus strand of JBDSRU010000040.1, from coordinate 1,955 downwards.
CCTGGGCCGTGAACCACCGTTCGCTGCGCTCGACGGTGCGCGGTGTCAGCACCCAGCGCAGCGGGGCACGCTCGAGGATCCTCCTGCCCAGTAGCCGGCCCGCCAGAACCAGCAGCAGGTCACCGACGAAGATGCCGATCAGGCAGGCGGCGATGGCGGCGAAGAGCGATAGTTTGCCGTGCGAAGCGAGCAGACCGGCCGCGACGCAGGTGAGGTCTTCGCTGACCAGCGTCGCCGCGGCAAGCAGGAGGCAGAGCAGCAGCTGCTGACGCGGAGAGAGGGGCTGGCCCACTGAGCTTCGCGAGCCCTGGTCCGGATCGACCCGCTCGACGGTACCGAGGAGCCTGCCCTCCCAATTTCCTGCGGCAGGGGCCGGAGCCGACTGCGCAGGCTCCTGGAGAGCTCCAGCCGGAAGCGGCGCGAGGCCTGGAAGCAGCGCAGCTACCAGGAGCGCCCCTGCCAGAAGGGCGGTGGAGCGCCAGCGCGAAGCTCCAGCAGCGCGGCCAGGGTTGAAGACGGGCATGCGCGGCGCTTCAGCAGGTTCCGGGAGCCGCGACGGGAGGGGAGACTCGCCGCAGAGCGCATCGCGAGTGCACGGAATCTCCGGTCGCGCAGGGCGAGCCGGAGAAGTACTCGATCTCGACGGCCTCCGGCGAGCGCACCACCTCCAGATGGCTCACCGTCGCCGCGTCGTCTCGGTGCATGCAGACCGAGACGGCGGAGCGCGTAGGCAGATGGCTGCGGTGGAAGCGGCGAAGCTCTGTGAGGCCGTCCTCGGCGATCTGCCGCTGACGGGCGCTCCACTGCTCGCTGCGCACCCGGGTCACTTCGTGATCCCCCCGCGAGGAGGAACAAAGCAGGCCGGAGCGAGTGGTGATCGGCTGTGTCGCGAGTTCACGGCCGTCCCAGACGGCGCCCAGATGGGGGACGCCGGGCAGACTGGCGAACAGGCGGAAGGGGGCGCACTCGACGAGCGCCTGGCTGGCGAGCAGGGCTCCGACCTCCGCCAGATCGCGGGCGCCGACCAGCGCCGGGATCAGGCTGCCCCGGCTCCTCCGCCCGGGCGCGGACTTCTGGCCGTCGACGCTGCGGTTGAGGAGGGCCAGGATGAGGCCGCGCTCGGTCGCCGCGAACCAGGTGCCGCCGGAATCGGGATCGATCGGCGCGAGGTAGGCGACACCTTCGTGCGAGTGCTCCCGCGGTGGCAGCCCTGCGGCGCGGGTGCGGCGTTCATCGCGATTGAAAAGAAGGTGGAACTGGTCGCCGGCGGTCAGCCAGGAAGCGGTGCACATGGCGCCTGGTCCTGCCAGTACCTGAGCGTGGAAGGCGCGATCCCGAAGTCGTCCGGCACGGCAATCTCGAAGCGCTCGAGCAAGACAGCAATCAGGGCGAAGTGGTGCACCGTATGCGAGAGCAGGAACTGAAGCTCCCGACGCACCGTCGAATGGCTCCACTGCTCGCTGTCCATGCCGCCGGATTCGAGGCGGATCTGGATCGGCAGGTCGAGGAGGTCCGCTTCGACGAGCGTGAGCTCGGCCGAGATCTGGCGCATCCGGTCGCTGGCGAACTCGATTTCCGACTCGAGGCGCGCCTCGCGCTCACGGGTGTCGTAGTCGACCCGGAAGTCCGGCAGTCCTCCGATGAAGGCCGAGTAGTGGTCGAGGACGTGCCGCAGGTGGGGTCCGACGGTCCTCGCATGGCGCTCTTCGGTGGACGCGAAAGCGCGCTCGGGAAGGCGGCCGAGGAGCTCGATCGCCTGCGCGAGACAGTGCAGGTTGGCCGCGATGACCGGGGAGTAGGAGTCCATGAAAGGTCGATGATCTCGTTCCGGGCGCCCACCGGTCAAGCCCGCTCCTCAAACGGCTGCCGTGCGCGGAGCGGGGTGGTTTATGCTCTTGAGGTTCGATGCGTGATCGCCGGTTCCAGTTTCACCCCCTCTTTCAGGCCACGGTGGC
>JBDSRU010000039.1:0-12080 GCA_039929145.1 Thermoanaerobaculia bacterium | reverse complement strand
ACGCTGCAGGTGGCCATCGGACAGGCCGCAGCCGCGGCGATCTCCGGCGAGACCGTGCTGCTCTCGCCCGCCTGCGCGAGCTTCGACCAGTTTCGCGACTATGTCGATCGCGGGCGGCAGTTCGCTGCCTTGGCACGCGGCCTGGCGGTCGCCAGCGCGCCGCTCCCGCAAGTGAGTCGCTGATGGCGAAGAAACTGGCCTACGACCGGGTGCTCTTCACCACCGTCATGCTGCTCGTCGGCCTCGGCCTGGTGATGGTCTATTCGGCGAGCGCAGCTGTCGCCCGCGGCAGGGCTGCGGCGATCAATCCGTTTCTGGTCCGCCAGGCGGCCGCTGCGGTGCTCGGCTTTCTGGTGATGGCGGTCGTCATGCACATCGACTACCGCAAGCTCCGTGACCGCCGCGTCGTATACGCACTGGTCGCCGGCGTCCTCTTTCTCCTGGTCGTGGTGTTGTTCTCGCCGCAATTGAACGCGACTCGCCGCTGGTTTTTCATCGCCGGCATCTCGGTGCAACCGTCGGAGCTCTCGAAAATCGCGCTGGTGCCGTTCCTCGCCTTCTTCATCGACCGCCGGAAGGACGCGGTGAACAGCCGCGAGGTTCTCCTGCCGGCGGCGATCGTGACCGGACTGCTCGCGGGACTGATTCTGCTGCAACCCGATCTCGGCACGGCGGTTCTGCTGGCGCTCACCGCCGGCACGATGCTCTTTCTCGCCGGCCTCTCCTGGCGCTTCGTGCTCGCCGGCGCGGCGACCGCATTGCCGGTGCTCTATCTGCTGGTGATCTCGGTGCCCTATCGTCGGGCCCGCCTGTTCACGTTCCTCGAGCCGGAGCGCGATCCGCTCGGCGCCGGTTTCCAGGCGATGCAGTCGCTCATTGCCGTCGGGTCGGGAGGGCTGTTCGGACTGGGACCGGGAAACAGCCTGCAGAAGCTCTACTTCCTGCCGCATCCGGAATCGGATTTCGTCTACGCCATCGTCGCCGAAGAGCTCGGCATGATCGGCGCGCTCGCCGTCGTGGCGCTCTTCGGAGTCGTGCTCTGGCGTGGCCTCCGCGCCGGCTGGCGCGCGCCCGATCCGTTCGGACGCTACCTGGCGTGGGGCTTCTCGTCGATGCTCGTCATGCAGGCGCTGATCAACATCTCGGTCGCCATCGCCCTGCTGCCGACCAAGGGTATTCCTCTGCCATTCCTCTCCTACGGCGGATCGTCGCTGGTGGTCACCATGACCATCTGCGGCGTCCTGCTCAACGTTTCGCAAAATGACTGACGAGAGCGTCCAGACTCCTCCCGGCGCCTTCACGGCGCGCCGCGCGTTGCTGGCGGGCGGCGGCTCCGGCGGTCATGTCTTCCCGGCCCTCGCCGTCGGGGACGAGCTCGCGCGTCGCGGCTGGAGCGTCTCCCTCGCCGGTTCCGCGTCGGGGATGGAAGCCCGCCTCGCCGCCGAGCGCGGTCTGCCTTTCCTCGCGCTGCCCTCGCGTCCGATGCTCGGCAAGCGGCTGTGGGCGAAGGTGGTTTCGCTGCTGACGCTCGTCCGGTCGGCGCTCGCAGCGCGACGGGCGATTCGCGACGGCGGATTCAATCTGGTGGTCGGTACCGGCGGCTACGCCTCGGCACCTGCAGTGCTCGGCGGCCGACTTGCCGGGCGGACGACAGTGCTGATCGAACCGAACGCCGAGGCAGGACTGGCCAATCGTTGGGCCTCCCGTTTCGCCGATGCCGCTGCCGTCGCCTACGAGGCCACGGCGGAAAAGCTCAAGTGTCTCTCCTGGGTCACTGGCGTGCCGGTTCGCGATGCCTTTTTCGACATCCCGGCGCTGCGCGCTGATGGCAAGCCGCGCCTGCTCGTCCTCGGGGGAAGCCAGGGGTCGCAACGCATCAACCGGTTGATGCCGGAGGTTCTGGCTCCGCTCTTCGACCGTTTGCCGGAGCTCTCCGTGTTGCATCAGTGCGGCGAGAGCCACCTCGAGTCGACCCTGGCCGGCTACCGTGCCGCGGGCCTCGAGACGCCGCGCCTGCGTGTGGTGTCGTTCGTCGACAGCGTGCCCGCGGCGATGGCGGCGGTCGATCTCGTGGTTTCGCGCGCCGGAGCGATCACTCTCGCGGAGATCTGCGCGGCAGGCCGCCCTTCGGTGCTGCTGCCGCTGGTCGCCGCTGGAGCCCATCAACTGGCGAACGCTCAGCTCCTGGTCGACGCCGAAGCCGCGAGCCTGATCGAGGACGTGGCTCTCGATCCCGACCGCCTGCGCCGCGACCTCGTGACCCTGCTCGGCGACCGCCCGCGGATGGCGACGATGGGGGAGAACGCCCGCCGGCTGGCGCATCCTGGAGCCGCCGCGGCGATCGTCGACCGTATCGAGGCGCTGCTACCGCCCCTCGTGAGGGCCGCCTGATGTTCCATCGTTTCGCTGGTTTGCGCCACGCCCATTTCGTCGGCATCGGCGGCGCCGGCATGAGCGGCATCGCCGAAGTGCTGCTGCAGTACGAGGTCACCGTTTCGGGCTGCGACCAGAGCGCGAGCGAGGCCACCGAGAGGCTGCGCTCGCTCGGCGTGGCGATCGCCACCGGTCACTCCGCCGACCATCTCGACGGCGTCGACCTGCTGGTGATCTCGTCGGCGATCGCGGCTGGCAATCCGGAGGTTCTCGAGGCCAAGCGTCGCGGCGTCACCGTCGTGCGCCGGGCCGAGATGCTCTCGGAACTGATGCGCCTCAAGTACGGCATCGCGGTCGCCGGCACGCACGGCAAGACGACCACCACGTCCCTGGTCGGCGCCATCATGACCGAGGCCGGTCTCGACCCGACGGTCATCGTCGGCGGCCGGCTGCGTGTCTCCGGGACCGGCGCGCGCCTCGGCAACTCGGACTACATGGTGGTCGAAGCGGACGAGTTCGACCGCAGCTTCCTGTCGCTCTTTCCGATCCTCGCCGTCATCACTTCGATCGACCGGGATCATCTCGATACCTACCAGGACCTCGACGCGATCCGCGACGCCTTCGTCGCCTTCGCCAACCGGGTGCCGTTCTTCGGTCAGGTCATCGTCTGCGCCGACGATCCGCATGTGGCCGGTCTCCTGCCGCGCCTCGCCGAGCGCCGCATCACGACCTACGGTCTGGGCGAAGAGTGCCTGCTCAGAGCCGAGGCGCTCGACATGTCGCCAGACGGCACCTCGTTCGTGGTGCGCCATCGCGCGCAGGGCGAACTCGCGCGGCTCAAGCTGCCGCTCGCGGGCCTGCACAACGTGCGCAACGCCCTGGCTGCGGTCGGCGTGGCGCTGGCGCTCGGCATTCCGATGCCGGTGGTGGCACGTGCCCTGGCGGGATTCGGCGGCGTGCACCGGCGCTTCGAGCGCCTGGGACAGTTTCGCGGCGCCGAAGTGGTCGATGACTACGCGCACCATCCCACCGAGGTGCAGGCGACGCTCGCCGCCGCCCGCCAGGTCTTCCCGCGGCGCGTGCTGCACGCCGTCTTTCAGCCGCACCTGTACTCCCGAACGCGCGACTTCGCGGAGGAGTTCGGGCGCGCCCTGTCGTCGGCGGACCATGTCGTGGTCACCGACGTCTATCCGTCGCGCGAGCGGCCGATCGAAGGTGTCACTGGCGAGCTCGTGGCACGTGCCGCGCAGGCCGTTGGGCATCCTCGGGTCGACTACTGCGCGGACTGGCGCGCGGTCTACGGGCTCCTGGCGGGGATCGACGCGGGCGATGTCGTGATGACGCTGGGCGCCGGCGACATCTATCGCCTCGCCGAAGCGCTGGTTCGCGGGGAAGCGCCGTGACGGCGCGGGACCTTTCACCGGCCGCCGAGGCGCGCGTGCTGCCGTTCCGCCGCCCGTCGAGCGCGGTGCGCGTGCGGCGCCGGAGCCCGTGGCTCGTCCTCGGTCGCCACTTCGCGCAGGCGCTTTTGCTGGTCGGCGGGCCGATCGCGATGGGGCTCTGGCTGTTCTCCTCGCCTACCTTCGCACTGACGCGAGTTGGTGTCGACGGCAACCGTTTCGTGGATCGCGCCTGGGTCGACCATGCACTGTCTCCGCTGATGGGAGCGAACCTGCTGTCGTTGCCCTTGCCGCTGGTCGAAGAGCTGCTGGCGACGAATCCGTGGATCGAGGGGGTCACGGTCGAGAAGCGGCTGCCGAATGAGCTGCGCGTCTCGCTTGTCGAGCGCCGGCCGGCCGCGCTGCTGCGCGAAGGGCGGACACTGGTCTATCTCGACGAGGCGGGCCGGTCCATCGCCCCATTTGATCCAGTGCGTGATCCAGTACGCGATCCCCTAGCTGATCCAGCAAGTGATTCCGCGACCGGCGCCGTGGCGGATCCGCTGCAGGAGCCGCGCGACCTCCTGTTGATCTCGGTTTCGCCGGCGACCGGCGCGGCCCCCGTGGGCGCATTCGAAGTCGTGCGCGAGCTCGCGGAGAGCGCGCCGAAGTGGGCCGAAACGCTCTCCGAAGTCGAGGTGCTGGGAGAAGGCGACTTCCGCCTCTACCTCGGGGCCCTGGCGTTTCCACTCCTGGTGCGCGCCGGAACTGTGAAAGAACGAGTCGGGGAGCTCGAGAAGCTTCTCCCCGAGCTGGACAGGCGTTATCCGAAGCTCGCATTCATCGATCTCCGATTTGATCGTCGGATCATTTTTCAACCCGCACTCTAGAGAGGGTTCAGGGTCATGGCCAAGGCAGAACAGTACGTTGTAGGTATCGACATCGGCTCTTCCAAGGTCGCGGTGCTCATCGGGCAGCGCGATTCCAAGGGTGCGCTGGAGGTCGCCGGCCGGGGCACCGCTCCCAACCGCGGGACGCGACGCGGCAACATCGTCAATGTCGAAGCGGCCGTGGAAGCCCTCAAGGCTGCGAGCGAGGAGGCCGAAGTCATGGCCGGGGTGGAGATCTCTCGCGCCTACGTCGGAGTCGCCGGCGCCGATGTGCGCTGCGTGAACGCGCGCGGCATGGTGTCGGTGGCGCGCAAGGATCGCGAGATCATGAAGCCCGACATCCAGCGCGCGCTCGGAGCGGCGCAATCGGCGGCCTTGCCATCGGATCGAGAGATCCTGCACGCCATCGCTCAGGAGTTCGTGGTCGATGAGCAGGGCGGCATCAGCGATCCCCTGGGAATGCTGGGCGGCCGCCTCGAGGTGCAAGTCCACCTCATCACGGGCCAGGTGACGCGCTCGAAGACGCTGCTCACCTGCGTCAATCGAGCCGGCATCGAAGTCGCCGAAATGGTCTTCGAGCCGCTGGCGACGGCCGAGGCGGTGCTCACGCCGGACGAACGCGACCTCGGAGTGTTGCTCATCGACATCGGCGCGGGCACCACCGGTTACGCGCTCTTCGCCGAGGGCGAAGTGCAGCACTCGGCGGTGCTGCCGGTGGGCGCGGGGCACTTCACCAACGATCTCGCGATGGTGCTGCGCACTCCTTATGCCGAAGCCGAGCGGATCAAGATCCGTGAGGGCTGCTGCCTGCTCTCCATGGTGCAGGAGGAGGAGGGTGTCTCGGTGCCGGCGGTCGCCGGAGGCTCGCCCCGGGTCGTCCCGAAGCGGGAGATCTGCGAGATCCTGCAGCCGCGCGCCGAGGAACTGGTATCGCTGGTGCGCGAGGACCTGGGCAAGAACGGTTGGGATGGCCAGCTCCGGGGCGGCATCGTATTGACCGGTGGCGGGGCTCAACTCGACGGCCTGCTCGAGCTCTGCGGTCAGGCTTTCAATGCAAGTGTCCGCTACGGCCTGCCGCATGGCCTGGGCGGTCTCGTCGACGTGATCAACTCGCCAGGCTGGTCGACAGCCGCGGGGCTCCTCCACTACGCCATCGCCGCCGAGCAGAACCACGACCGCCGCCCGCGGCGCGGCGGCTTCTCGGTACGCGGTGTGATGGGAAGCCTCCGCAACGTCTTCTCGGACCTGCTCTGAACGCAAACAAGGACTGGATAGGAGAACGCTCATGATTCTGTTCGATGACCGGGAAGAGGCACGAAGGGTCTCGATGACGATGCTCGACGCGGACATGGTGCCGGCAAAGATCAAGGTGATCGGGGTCGGCGGTGGTGGCGGCAACGCCGTCAACCGGATGATCGCGGCGAATCTGCGCGGCATTGAGTTCATCGCCGGCAACACCGACCTTCAGGCGCTCTCGAAGTGCAAGGCGCAGCTGAAGCTGCAGCTCGGCCGCGAGATCACCCGCGGTCTGGGCGCGGGCGCCGATCCGGAAGTGGGAAGGAAGGCGGCGCTCGAGGACACGGAGAGGATCCTCGAGATGCTCGATGGCGCCGACATGATCTTTCTCACCGCCGGCATGGGCGGCGGAACCGGCACCGGCGCACTGCCGATCCTGGCGTCGCTCGCCGCCGAAATCGGCGCGCTGACGGTAGCCGTGGTGACGAAACCGTTCGGCTTCGAGGGCCGGCGGCGCATGCAGATCGCCGAGCGCGGCATCGAAGAGCTCCGCGATTCGGTCGACACCCTGATCACGATTCCGAACGAGCGCCTGCTGTCGTTCGTGGAGCGCGGGACGCCGCTCGCCGAGGCCTTCCGCATTGCCGACGACGTCCTGCGGCAAGCGGTGCAGGGCATCTCCGATCTGATCACCGTGCCCGGCGAGGTCAACGTCGACTTCGCCGACGTGCGGGCGATCATGTCGGGCATGGGCATGGCTCTCATGGGCACCGGCATCGCCAAGGGCGAGAACCGGGCGCTCGAGGCGTCGCAGCGGGCGATCAGCTCGCCGCTCCTCGAGGAGACCTCGATCGAAGGCGCCAAGGGCGTGCTGATCAACGTCTCGGGCGGCCGGGACCTCACCCTCCACGAAGTGGCGGAAGCGGCGCGGATCATCCAGGGCGCCGTCGATCCGGACGCCAACATCATCACCGGCATGGTGATCGACGAGAGTCTCGATGAGGAGATGAAGGTGACGGTGATCGCCACCGGTTTCCGCTATGCGGGAGAGACCGCCGAGCGCGCCGCCGCGAGCGCCGCCATGCCATTGCGCGGCAACCTCGGCAGCGCCGCGCAGGCCGTCGGCCCGCGCTACGCGGCCTCGGTCGGGAGCGGTTCCGTGAGCCGGCCGCCGGTCTCAGAACCGAAGCGCGACGAGGCCTCCGCCGAAGTTCCGTTCTATCGCAAGGTGCTCGCGCAGGGAACGCGTGGAGACGACCCGGGCGGCTTCGGTCCGAACTGGTCGAACGTCGACGACTACGACATTCCGACGGTGCTGCGCAAGCAGATGGACTGAGGACGCAGATGGGGCACGCGGGTTAGTCTTGCCGCGTGCCCGTCTTCCGCACACCGAGCGAGCGGCGGCGCTGGCTCTCCGTCACCGCCGCGGTAGCGCTGCTCCTCGCGGCGCTCTATCCGCTGCAGTTCGTTCTCGACGCGCTGCGTGAACGCAACCTGCTCCGGCTGACGATTGCCGGACTGTTCCTGATCTCGGCGGCGGCGGTGCTGGTGGCGCTCGCCCGCCGGCGGGCGCCGCTGCGCACCTGGCTGGTGGTGGCGGCCGCCGGTGCGACCTACGCCGCCATCGCGCTGGCGATGGAGGTGCCGCAGGAGCGCCTTCACCTCGTCGAATACGGAGCGCTGGCGCTGCTGGCGCGCGAGGCGATCGCCGAAAGCGTCGCCGCGCGAGCGCTGCGGGAGCGCGTTACCAGCGTCGACGTCTGGACGCTCGGATTCGTCACCCTGATCGGCTGGCTCGACGAGGCCGTCCAGGGGGCGCTCCCCAACCGGCACTACGACCTGCGGGACGTCGCCTTCAACGCCCTGGCCGCGGGACTCGCGCTCGGCGCGGCAGCGGCGGTGAGGGCGACTGTGGCACCGCCTCCTGCTCGGGCAGGGTAAACGGCTCGAAACCCGCGCTCGTCGAGCGACTCTGCGAGAGATTCGGGAACTGAAGCGTCGCCGAAAGATCGTTGATGCGTTCGACCAACCTCGAGACCCCAACTTCGCAGAGCGTGCGGAGCCGGATGGAATCTCCCGCCGAGGTCGGAATCACGAGGTAGCGTCCAGGAATCCTGGTTCTCGGCTCGCTCATCGCCTTCTCCTCGTCAACTGAAGATCGCTTCATAAAGCATGCCCTGTGCATCGGGACCGACCGGAACCAGAAAGATCTCGACTCGCCCGAGCTTCGGATGGTCGAGCGGGAGTGTCGCTTGCGGATGCACCGGCTGAGCGGGTCCGTGGAAAATCAGCCGGAACGGGGCGCGAAAAGCGCCGGTTGGAGAGGCCTGAAGGGAAAGCGGGGAGGCCTCGGCGAGCACCAGCTGAAGGTTCCAAGGCTCGGCGAGCGCCAGTGAGAAGGTGGAGCCGACAAGCGGTATGACGCCAGCCAGCGTGAGGTCAGCGCGCTCGGCGAACGCAAGGGCGCCGGACCTGGGCCGGGTGAGCGCAGAGAGGCTCTCGTCGATGGGCTCGGAGCCGACTTTCCCCGCGATCCAGAGCCGCAGCGTTCGCGATTGGCCGGTGGCGTCGACCCATTGTTCGGTTCTTTCGGCCGGTCGGTCCCCCATGCTGAAACTGTGCGAGACGATCCGCGCGCCCGGACGGAGTTCGGCCGCGAGCTTGTCGTCGAACATCCGCGTCGACCACTCGACGAAATAGAGCATGACGACTGTTGCCGGCGTCAGGTCAGCGGTGAGGGCATCCTGGACCTCGAATGAGACGCGATCGGAAACACCCGCTGCCGCCGCGTTCTTCTTCGCCTCGGATACCCAGTGCGGTTCGATATCGACGCCGAAGCCACGTGCGCCGCGCCGGGCCGCCGCGATCGCGATTCGCCCGTCGCCGCAGCCCAGGTCGTAGACCGTGTCGGCGTTCCTTACCCCGGCGAGATCGAGCATCCGCTCGACCACCTCCGGCGGTGTCGGCACATAGGGCGCGAGAATATAGCGCGGCGGGTTGGCGGCGGTGACCTCGGTCATCGAAGCGTTCTAGGTCCGCGGCGGAAAGACGCCCTGCAGGGCGATACAGAAAGAGAAAGTCAGGTACGGCTGCAGATTCAGGGTGAAGCCGAGGAGAACCAGAGCTGCGGGAAGCCGTCGCATGGATCGACGCCAAGATGCGAGCTGCCTCATCGCTTCACCCCATGGACTCAGGTTCGTCGCCGCCCCGGAGGGCGGAACAGGATCAGATTCAGGAATCGTGACCGAGCATCCATCATACTCTTCGCCAGCAACGGCTCCAGCACGGTCAGGCCGAACGGGCGACACGGTCGCGCCCGTCCTGCTTGGCGCGGTAAAGCGCCTCATCGGCGCGCCGGATGACCTCGGTCACGGGCTCGTCGCGGTTGGCTTCGGCGACGCCGATGGAGAGCGAGAGTCGGAGCTCCTCACCCTTCACGATCAGCGGCACCTCACCCAGGCGCTGGCGCACCTTCTCGGCGGCTTCGACGGCGCCGGCCAGGTTCGTCTCGGGGAGGAAGATCAGCAGCTCGTCACCGCCCCAGCGGCAGATCGCATCCTGGCGCCGGAGGCTCGAGCGCATGAGGTCGGCGACACGTCTCAGGGCCTGGTCACCGACGGCGTGGCCGAAGCGGTCGTTGATTGGCTTGAAGTAGTCGAGATCCGCAAGCGCCAGCGCGTAGGGTTCAGTGGTGCGCAGAACGCGCTCAGTCTCCTGATCGAGCAGCCGCAGCATCGCCGGGCGGTTCAGCAGGTCGGTGAGGAAGTCGGTGGTCGCCGCGCGTTCGAGGCGGAGCTCGGCGCTCTTGCGTTCCTCGATCTCGGCCAGGAGCGCTGTGTTCAGCTCGGAAAGCTTGGCCGTGCGCTCGGCGATCCGCGCCTCGAGGTGGAGGTTCGCGTCGGCGAGAGCGTGCATCGCCTGTTCGCGGCGCGTCTGGCTCTCCAGAAGCTCGCGCGCCATGCGATTGAAGGCTCCCGCGAGCTCTTCGAGCTCGTCGCCGCTGTCGACCCTGACCTCGCCGGAGAGTTCGCCGCGGGCGATCTCGCCGGTGCGGGCGATGAGCCGGGTCACGGGTCGCGTGATGCGAGAGGCAAGGAGCCGGCTGAAGGCCGCCGCCAGGAGGACCGAGAGCAGGAGCGAGATCGCGCCGGCGAGGCGGATGCGCCGGAACTTGCGCTGAACCTCGTCGGCGCGCATGTCGAGGCCGACCAGCAGCCGCCCTTCGCCGTTCTTGACCGGTGCGTAGCCGGAGAGGAAGTAGCCCCAGCGGTCCTGAGTGATCGCGTCGTCGGCGGCCAGGTGAAGGAAGCCCTCTCGCATACGGGGCACCTCCTCCTCGTAGGGATCGCCGGGCTTCGCCTGATCGGCGGAACTGTCGGAATCGAGAACGAAACGCACTTCGCCCTCGCCGGAGTTTTCGGAGCCGCCCTCGCGACGCATGACATAGATGAAAGCGATGTCGGGATTCGCCTGCTGAAAATCGCGCATCTGCGCGAGAAGGCGCGTGTATTCGGGACGAGCGGCATCTTCGAGGCCGCGGATCGCTGCGAGGTCGGTGCCGTCGAGAGTGCGCGCCAGAAGTCCGGCGCTGTAGCGCAGGCGGTTCTGCAGGCTCTCGAGCAGGCTCGCCGTCGACTGCTTGTAGAAATAGGTTCCGATGCTACCCGAGACAAGGAGCACGGCGAGAAAATGACTGAGGAAGAGCTTGGTCCGGATCGGCATGCGCACGGTCGCGGGTTCCTCCAGGTTGCGGAATTGTGCCCAGTCTAGCATCCGATCGGGAACTCTTTCGGGCGTCCAGTTCGATAGTCTGCGCGCGTTCCGGCACGATTCCGAACGAGGCTCTGCGATGTCCAATTTCGAGCTGTCGATCACGCTCTTCCTGCAGTTCGCCGTCCTGCTCGCCGCCTGTCGGCTGGTCGGCTGGCTGGTCCGGCCGTTGGGGCAACCGCAGGTCGTTGCCGAGATGATCACCGGCGTCCTGCTCGGGCCCTCGCTCTTCGGCCTCGTCGCGCCGGGGCTCCACGCCCAGCTATTCCCGAAGCAGAGCCTCGCAAGCATCTATTGCCTGGCACAGATCGGGCTGGTGCTCTACATGTTCCTCATCGGCCTCGAGTTCGACCTCGAGCTCATCCGCAAACGGGTGAAGAGCGCGGTCTTCGTCTCCTGGGCGGGGATCGCGACGCCGTTCGCGCTGGGGGCGCTTCTCGCCTGGGCCCTCATGGACCGCTTCCCGCTCTTCACGGCCAACGTCAAGGTCTGGGAGGCGGCGCTCTTCATGGGCTCGGCGATGTCGATTACCGCCTTCCCGATGTTGGCGCGGATCATCTCGGAGCGCGGTCTGTCTGGAACCTCGCTGGGAACGCTGGCGCTCGCCGCCGGCTCGCTCGACGACGCCGCCGCCTGGTGCCTGCTGGCGGTGGTGATCGCGAGCTTCACCGGCCAGATTTCGATCGCCCTCGTGGCGCTCATCGGGGGCGCGGTCTACGGACTGTTCATGTTCACCCTCGGGCGGCGCCTCCTGGCGAAGCTCTTCGCCTGGCTGCTCGCGCGCCCCTCCCGGGAACAGCTCATTCTTCCGGCCGCCCTCACCATCCTCATGCTCGCGGCCTGGTGCACCGACCGGCTGGGGATCTACGCCGTTTTCGGCGCGTTCGTGCTTGGCGCCGTGATGCCGCGCGGAGTGCTGCAGAAGCGCCTCGACAGCCAGATCGGGCCGCTCACCGGGGTCTATCTGCTGCCGATGTTCTTCGTCAACTCGGGTCTCAACACCTCGATCTCGCTGATCGCCTCGCCGTCCATGCTGGGTATCGCGGCGCTCCTCCTGGTGGCGGCAATCGCCGGGAAGGGCGTCGCCTGTGGCGTCGCGGCCCGACTCGGCGGCGAGACGAAAAGGGACGCCTTCGCCATCGGCGCGCTGATGAATGCACGCGGGCTGATGGAGCTGATCCTGCTCAACATCGGCTACGAGCGCGGCATGATCACTCAGACGCTGTTCACCATCCTTGTGATCATGGCGGTGGTGACGACGGTCATGGCCGTGCCGCTGTTCAACCGCGTCTACCGCGAAGGCGAGCCGATTCCCGTCTGATATGAGCGAACGTCCTCTGGCGGGCCTGCGCGTCCTCGACCTCGGGCAGATTCTCGCCGGACCGTTCGCCGGCGCGCTGCTCGGATATTTCGGCGCCGACGTCGTCAAGGT
>JBDSRU010000038.1:0-3281 GCA_039929145.1 Thermoanaerobaculia bacterium | reverse complement strand
TCCCTGGCGACGCGATGGGCTCGAGATGTTCGCGGTCGAGCTCGCCGTTCCGGCGGACGTCTCCTCGATCGTCGTCACGTCGGATTTTCTCTACGCCGGCGAAGGCGGATCGTTCTCGTCCGGTCCGAGCGCCAGCGAGGAGCTCGCGATCGTCACCTGGAACCAGCTGGTGCTCTATCCGCAGGGCCCCACCGCCGACGACATCCAGGTCGAGGCAACGCTCGACCTGCCCGCCGGCTGGGAGTTCGGCACCGCCCTGCCGGTGGTCTCCCGCAGCGGCGACCGGGTCCGCTTCGCGCCGGTCTCCCTCACCACGCTGGTCGACTCGCCGGTGCTGATCGGCCGGCACCTGCAGACCATCGAGCTCGGCATGCACGGAACGGCGGCGCATCGCATCACCCTCGCTGGCGACAGCGCGGCGGCGATCGAGCCCGCGGGGGACTACGCCGCCGGGCTCGGGCGCCTGGCCGACGAGGCGTTCGCTCTCTACGGCGCGCAACACTTTCGCTCCTACCGCTGGCTGCTGTCGCTGTCGGACCACGTCCAGCACTTCGGCCTCGAACACCACGAGTCGAGAGACAATCGCCTCGCCGAGCGCACGCTGCTGGATGAGGCCGGACAGCGGTCGCTCAGCGGCCTGCTCTCGCACGAGTTCATGCACTCCTGGAACGGCAAGTATCGCCGTCCCGAAGGTCTTCTCTCGCCGGACTTCCAGCAGCCGATGCAGGGCGAGCTCCTTTGGGTCTACGAAGGACTGACCCAGACCCTGGGAAAATTCCTGGCGGCGAGGAGCGCGCTGTGGACCGCCGACTATGCGCGCGAGGACCTGGCGCTCGTCGCCGCCGGAGTCGACACCCAGACCGGGCGCGATTGGCGGCCGCTCGCCGACACCGCCGTCGCCGCGCAGATTCTCTACGTGACGCCGGGTGAATGGCGCTCAGCGCGCCGTGGAACCGATTTCTACGACGAGTCGGTTCTCCTCTGGCTCGAGGTCGACGGCGTCCTGCGCGCGCAATCCCGTGGGCGCGTGACCCTCGACGACTTCTGCCGCCGCTTCCATGGCGGCAAGAGCGGGCCGCCGGCGGTCGTTCCCTACAGCCGGGCGACTTTGGCCGCCGACCTCGACGCCCTGGTACCCCATGACTGGCGGCGGTTCTTCGAAGAGCGCGTCTACGATGTTCGTCCGCGCGCCCCGCTTGCCGGCCTCGAGGCCCACGGCTGGAAGCTGGTCTTTTCCGCCAGGCCCAACGCGGCGCTCGCCGACGACGAGAAGGAGAGCAAGGGGCGGAGCTATCGCTTCAGCGTCGGCTTCGACGTCGACAAGGACGGGGTGATCACCGACGGCCGGCCGGACAGTCCGGGCTTTCGGGCCGGGCTCGTGCCCGGAATGAAGATCGTGGGCGTCGGCGGCCGGACCTACTCCGGCGACCACTTCGACGAGGCGCTGCGCGCAGTGCAGGCGAGTCAGAAGCCGATCGAGATCGTGGTTCAGTTCGGCGAGGAGGTGAAGGTGATGTCCGTCGACTACCACGACGGCCCGCGTTACCCGCATCTCGAAGCGATTCCGGGCACTGCCGACACGCTCGCTGCCGTCCTGGCGCCGCACGCCGCGAAACCGTAGCCGACCGGCGGCGTCCCAGTCCCGGCGGGCTCGCCCACCGGAGAGGACGATGCGGGGCAGGCTGGCGCACGAACGGCTCGCCGGACGGTGGCGGAGGCGCATGAGAGAGATCGTCCGCCGCCTCCGGTGCGCCTTGAGTTCGTGATTATTCATGACTATCCTCTGGTCATGACGACGACCGGCATCGCCGATCTCAAGGCCAGGCTGAGCCACTACCTGCGCGGTGTGCGGCGGGGTGGCGAGGTCGTGGTCATGGACCGCGACACGCCGGTGGCGCGCATCGTGCCGTACTCGGCGACGGCGCGGGAGCTGACGATACGCCGGCCGCGGGCCGGAGCGGCCGCGCCGGGGGCGGTCCGCTTCCCTCCACCGCTCGCCTTGAAGCGTGACGTCGTCGAGCTTCTGCTTGCGGAGCGGCAGACCGAGCGGTGATCGCCTACCTCGACTCGTCGGTCGTGCTCCGGCTCGTGCTCGGGCAAGGCAACGCGCTCGGCGAATGGCGGCGGGTGGCGCGCGGCGTGGCGAGCGCCCTCGTCGAAGTCGAATGCCTGCGAACGCTCGACCGGTTGTGCATCGTGGAGGATCTCTCCGAAGCCGAGATCGCGCGGCGGCGCGAGGCCGTCTTCCTGCTCCTCGAGACCATCGAGATCGTCGATCTGACGCGACCGGTGCTCGATCGCGCCGCCCAACCGCTGCCCACCACGCTCGGCACGCTCGACGCGATTCATCTCGCGACGGCGATGCTCTGGCGAGACGCGAACAACGCCGATCTGGTGCTCGCGACCCATGACCAAAGTCTGGCCCTGGCGGCACGCGCCAGCGGCTTGCGCACCGTGGGGACCTGAATGATCGGCTCGAAGCTCGGCCCGTACGAAATTACCGCTAAACTCGGCGAGGGCGGGATGGGCGAGGTCTATCGCGCCACCGACTCGCATCTCAAGCGCGAGGTGGCGATCAAGGTTCTGCCCGCGGCGTTCACCGAAGACAAAGAACGTCTAGCCAGATTCGAGCGCGAGGCGCAGCTCCTCGCCCAGCTCAATCATCCCAACATCGCCCAGATCTACGGCCTCGAAAAGAGCGGCGAAACGCGCGCCCTCGTCATGGAGCTCGTCCCCGGCCCGACGCTCGACGAACGGCTGGTAGCCGGACCCTTTTCCCTTGCCGAAAGCCTTTCGACTGCATTGCAGATCGCGCTGGCACTCGAGGAGGCGCACGAGAAGGGGATCGTCCATCGCGACCTCAAGCCACAAAACATCAAGGCTTCTGGTGAAGGAAAAGTCAAGGTCCTCGATTTTGGGCTGGCCAAGGCGATGGATGCGGCGGCCGGCTCCGGCTCCGGGGCCGATCTCGCGCGTTCGCCGACCATCATGAACTCGCCGACGCTGACCGCCGTGCACGGGACCCAGTTGGGGGTGATCCTCGGCACCGCCGCCTACATGGCGCCGGAGCAGGCGCGCGGCGTCGCGGTCGACAAGCGGGCCGACATCTGGGGGTTCTGCGTCGTGCTCTTCGAGATGCTCTCCGGCCGGCGCTTGTTCGAGGGCGAGCTGGTCACCGACGTGCTCGCCAACGTCCTCAAGTCGGAGGTCGATTTCGCCACGCTGCCTCCCGACACGCCGCCGGCGATCCGCACCCTGCTTCGCCGCTGCCTGGCGCGCAA
>JBDSRU010000037.1:0-2910 GCA_039929145.1 Thermoanaerobaculia bacterium | reverse complement strand
GAGAAGCAGGCGATGAGCTCCGAGATCACCGCCATCGACGGCAGGATCATGATGTAGACCGCGGGATGCGAGTAGAACCAGAACAGGTGCTGGAAGAGGATCGGATCGCCGCCCTTTGCGGGGTCGAAGATGCCGAGATGGAAGAGGCGCTCCAGCACCAGCAGCAGGAGCGTGATGGCGATGACCGGCGTGCCGAGGACCATGATCAGGCTGGTCGCGTAGTGCCCCCAGATGAACAGCGGCAACCGGAACCAGGTCATGCCCGGGCAGCGCATGCGGTGGATCGTGACCATGAAGTTGAGGCCGGTCAGGATCGAGGAGAAGCCGTTGATGAAGACGCCGATGCCGACGATGAGGACGTTGGTCGTCGAGTACGAGGAACTGTAGGGCGGATAGAAGGTCCAGCCGGTGTCCACGCCGCCGTTCAGCACGCCGACGAGCATCAGCGCGCCGCCGGTCATGTAGAGATACCAGCTGGCGAGGTTCAGGCGCGGGAACGCCACATCCTTCGCCCCGATCATCAGCGGTATGAGGAAGTTGCCGAGAACGCCAGGAATCGCTGGAATGAGGAAGAAGAAGACCATCGTGACGCCGTGCCCGGTGAACACGCGGTTGTAGGTGTCGGGCAGCATCAGGTCGCCCGCCGGCGTCATCAGCTCGATGCGCACCAGCATGGCGAAGATCCCGCCGAGCAGGAAGTACCCGCTCACCGCCATCAGATACAGGAGCCCGACCCGCTTGTGGTCGAGCGTCAGCAGCCAGGACTTGAGGCCGTGCCCGGCGGTCAGGTAGTTCGGCCGCTCGGCGGTTGTGGCAGATGCGTTCATCGGGAAATCCCCTGGGAGGCCGGAGTCGTTCCAGCCGTCGCGGCGTGCGCGCCCGGCAGGTTCTGGATGTAGAGAATCAGCTGCTCGATGGCCTCGTCGCTGATCTGTCCCTGGAAGGAAGGCATGATCGGCTCGTATCCCTGCACCAGCTTCGCCTGCGGCATCAGGATCGACTCGCGCAGGTAGGCGGCGTCCGCTTTCGCCCTGCCGCCGTCGACGAGCGCGACCTCGGAACCGTAGAGGCCGTGGAGCGAGGGTCCCCGGCCGTCCGGCTGCGCCTTGTGGCAGGTGTTGCAGGCGTACTGGGCGAAGAGCGCGGCACCGTCGGCGGAGGGCGCCTTCGGCCCGGGAGTAGCAGCGAGCCAGGCCTGGTACTCCTCCTGGGATTGCACCGTCACCCAGCCGATCATGCCGGAGTGCTCCGTGCCGCAGAACTCGGTGCAGAAGAGGTGGTAGCGGCCGGCTTTCGTGGGGGTGAACCAGATGGACGACAGGCGCCCCGGAACGACGTCGGCCTTCGCCCGGAAAGCCGGCACGAAGAAGCTGTGGATGACGTCCTCGGAGGTCATGATCAGTTTCGTCGGCTGGCCGATCGGACCGTGGAGCTCGTTGATCTCGCGCTGCCCGGTCGGATGCTGGATCTTCCACATCCACTGCTTGCCGGTGACCTGATACTCGACGGCGTTCGCCGGCGGACGGGAGAGGCTGAAGAAGACCTTGAGACCCCAGGCGAAGGTGAACAGCGCGATCAACAGCGGAATCACCGTCCAGGTGATCTCGAGAAACGCCGAGTTCTCGAAGTTGCTGCCGACCTGATTCGTGCTCGTGCGCCGGTACCGGACCGCGAAATAGAGGACCATCGCCGCGATGAGCACGGTGAAGAAGGTGCTCATGCCGACGAGGTAGAGGGTCAGGGTGTCGACTTCGCTGGCAGCGGCCGAGGCCTGCTCCGGCGCGAAGGGGATCGTGAAGTTCATACCGAGGAGACTCCTTCGGCTGCGGCGCGTTCCAGGCGGCGCTCGCTGCGCAACATCCAGACGATCGAGAAGATGAGCACGGCGAGGGTGACCGTCGCCGCAACCTTGATCGAGAACAGCGTGGCTAGGGTGTATTTCCCGAGCGCGGCATCGTAGTTGAAACAGAGCAGCATGAGCTTTTCGGCCAGACCGCCGATGCGGCCCTCGCCAGCTTCGAAGAGCGCCAGCTTGAGGTCCTTGGGCGCATACTCGACGCCGTAGAGGTAGCGCGCCAACTTGCCGTCGGGCGTCGCGACGATCACTCCGCTGGCGTGAGCGAACTGCTGGATCGTCGGATCCCAGGCGTAGCGAAAGCCGGCCGCCGAGGTGAGGCTGCGGATCGCATCGGCATCGCCGGTGAGGAAATGCCAGCCGGCGGCGCTCTCAGGCCTACCGTAGCGTTCCACCGCGGAGCGCTTGCGCTCGGCCGCCCGCTCGGAGGTATCCGCGGGATCGAAGCTCACGAAAACGACCTCGACTTCGCGGCCGGGCTGATAGGGAACGGCCTTGAGGGTCGCCGCCGTGCCGATGATGGTCTGCGGACAGAGCACCGGGCAGCTGTAGTAAACCAGCGCGAGGATCACCGGCTTCTGCCCGAAATAGTCTCCCAGCAGGACCGGCTTCCCGGTCTCGTCGCGGAAGGGGAGGTCGAGCGGCAGGGACTCTCCCAGACGCTGATCGAACCCGACCTGCTCCTGGATCTTCTGCGCGTTGAGCGAACCCGGCTGCGGCGTGCGTTCGGCGAGACCCGGGCCGCTGAATACCCGCTTCTCGGCGCGCGCCGAGGCGCTCGACTGCACGGCCAGCATCGCCGACATCGCCAATACCGCGAGGGCGAGCCGTCGCTCTCGCGGCCGCGGGAAGCGGGCCGGCGAGCGCGAGGAGCGGGAGAGAATCGTGGGGCTCGTCATGAGATCCGTCAGTGCGCCTGCCCTGCGTGTGCCGGCTCGGCTGCTGCCTCCGGAGCGGCATGGGGATCGGCGGGCGCTTCGGGAGCGGGTGCCGGCGCTACCGCCGCACCTGCGGGCGCGGCGACCGGTTCGGGCACGGCGAGGCGATCGATCGCC
>JBDSRU010000036.1:0-3075 GCA_039929145.1 Thermoanaerobaculia bacterium | reverse complement strand
GGGGCCAGGTCGAGCAGCGTCGCGCCATCGAAGCGCGCGCCCGCTTTGACCCGCTTCCCCCAGGCGTAGAGCACCCCTTCGGAGCGATGGAAACGCTCGGAGACGCGACGCGCCATATCGCGCAGCTGACTCGGATCGTCCGGCAACTCGCCGAGGCGGAAGCCGTGGTCGGAGACGACGAGCACCGTGGTCGCGGCGTCGGCAGCGGCGAGATAGTCGCCGAGGATCGTGTCGGCGCGGATGTACATCGCCTCTACTGCCCCGCCGAATCGCGCCTGCTGCCGGGCGAGCTCGCCTTCGAGTCCGCGAACGCGGAAGAGGTGGCCGAAGAGGTGGGCCACTGAGTCGGTGGCCTCGAAATAGATCATCGCGACGTCGGGGCGCTCGCTCTCCCAGAGTTCGAGGCCGATGCGGCGGTAGCTCTCCAGCGTGGCGATCGCCCAGCGCAGGTGGGCGAGGTCGTCCTTGAGGTCGAGCGGGCGCGCGAGCTCCTCGTCGCCGATGTTCGAGGCGTCCGCGAACGGCGCGAGCTCGGCCCGCCCGATGGCGACCGGACGTGTCACCCAGGGCGCGATCCGCGCCTCGAGCTCGGGCGGCGAGGTTTTGACCATCGAATCGTGATTCGCGAGGCCGTCGCCGAAAAGGAAGTGGTAGGCGAGGTGATCGGAGATCAGGACCCCGCGGATCTTTTCGGGCGGCCAGGTCGCCCACCAGCCGACCACCTCGCTGGTGCGTCCGCTGTCGCCGAGAATCTCCCACAGGGCGCGCACCTTGCGCATGTCGCTGGTGACTGGCAGCGACTCGCCGGTGCGCGGATCGAGCGCCACGAAGTGACCGATGCCGTGGGCGTCGGGCGTCCGCCCGGTGGCGATCGTCGTCCACAGGATCGGCGACAGCATCGGCTCGAACGACTTCAACCGACCGTAAGCTCCCTCGCGCCGCAGGCGTGCGAAGTTCGGCAGCTTGCCCTCGGACATCAGCAGGTCGACCGCCTCCGGATCGAGCCCGTCGAAGCCCAGAAGCAGCACGCGCGGCTGCGATCGGCCGCAGGACATGGCCGCGGCGATCAGGCCAGCACACAGTGCCAGCGCCCCCACCCAACGCAGCGGGCGAATTCGATCCATGGGCAGAGTCTACTTCCCGGAGGCCGGACGATCCGCGGCAGGCTCCAGTACCGGCGAGCGCCCGGCCTGGCCCCTCGTCATAGAATGCCGCGACCATGAGCGACGTCGTTTCGCAGCCTTCCCGCCCGACCTCCCAGACCGGTGTCGCCGGACCCACCCGCGAGCAGGTGCTCGCCGACTACCGGATCGGCTGGGAGAGCCGCCACGCGAGCCTCCTGGGCCGCAAAGAGGCGCTCACCGGCAAGGCCAAGTTCGGCATCTTCGGCGACGGCAAGGAGCTCGCCCAGCTCGCCATGGCGCGCGCCGCGCGGCCGGGCGACATCCGCTCCGGCTACTACCGCGACCAGACCTTTCTCATGGCGGTGGGCCAGCTCAAGCTCGAACAGTTCTTCGCTCAGCTCTACTCGGACGCCGATCCTGTGCGCGAGCCGCACTCTTCCGGCCGCCAGATGAACGCCCACTTCGCGACCCGGCTGCGCGACGCCGCGGGCGCGCCCCTGTCGATGATGGAGCACGTCCACACCTCCGCCGACATGGCGCCCACCGCCGGACAGATGCCGCGGCTGGTCGGCCTGGGCTATGCCTCGCGCCTCTACCGCGAGATCCCGGAACTCGCGAGCGGCTTCGAGAAGTTCACCCGCAACGGCGACGAGATCGCCTTCGGCACGATCGGCAACGCCTCGACCGCCGAAGGCCACTTCTGGGAGGCGGTGAACGCGATCGGCGTCCTCGGCGCGCTCTGCCTGATCTCGATCTGGGACGACGGCTACGGCATCTCGGTGCCGAACGAATTCCAGATCTGCAAGGCCGACCTCTCCGAGATGCTGTCGGGCTTCGCGGCTCCCGCCGGAGACCAGGGCGGCCGCGGCTACGCCATGTACCGCGTGCTTGGCTGGGACTACCCCGGTCTCGTCGAGGCCTATACCCAGGCGGCCGACACGATCCGCCGCGATCGGCGTCCGGCCCTGATCCACGTCGCCGAAGTGACCCAGCCGCAGGGGCACTCGACCTCCGGCAGTCACGAACGCTACAAGTCAGCCGAACGCCTCGCCTGGGAGATCGAGTTCGACGGTCTCACGAAGTTCCGCGCCCTGATCCTCGAACAGGGCATCGCCGAGGCGGCGGAGCTCGACGCGATCGAGGCCGAGGCGGCGAAGAAGGCCCGTGAGGCGCAACGCAGCGCCTGGGACGCCTACCAGGGCTCGCTCGCCGGCGAGAAAGCTACGTTTCTCGAGCTCGCCCGCGCGGTGGCCGTGGACTCGCCCGCAGCCGCGGCAGTCGAATCCGCCGTCGCCGCATTCGATCGCCTGCAGCCGGTCCTGCGGCGCAACATCCAGAGTGCGGCGCATGACGTGCTGATCGAGACCCTCGCGCACCCCTCTCCCGCGCGGCGGACGCTCGCCAGCTGGATCGAGGTCCATCGCCTCGAGAACGAAGAGCGTTACGGTTCCGATCTCTACGCGAGCGGTGCGCGCTCGGCGCTCCAGGTGGCACCGGTCGCCGCCACCTATCGTGACGACTCGCCGACCGTGAACGGCTTCGAAGTGCTCAATGCCACCTTCGACGCGGCGCTCGCGCGGATGCCAGAGCTGCTCGCCTTCGGGGAGGATCTGGGCAGGCTCGGGGACGTGAATCAGGGCTTCCTCGGCCTGCAGGAGAAGTACGGCGCGCTGCGCGTCGCGGACGTTGGAATCCGCGAGCAGACGATCATGGGCCAGGCGGTCGGCCTGGCGATGCGCGGACTGCGCCCGATCGCCGAGATCCAGTATCTCGACTACGTCCTCTACGGATTGCAGACGCTTTCCGACGACCTCGCGACCCTGCGCTGGCGCACGGCGGGCGCGCAGGCAGCGCCGGTCATCGTGCGCACCCGTGGCCATCGCCTCGAGGGGATCTGGCACTCCGGCTCGCAGATGGGCGGCCTCTTGCACCTCATTCGGGGCATCTGGCT
>JBDSRU010000035.1:0-12708 GCA_039929145.1 Thermoanaerobaculia bacterium | reverse complement strand
CTTCCAGCGCCTGATCGCCGACTTCGCCATCGACCAGGCGGCCGAGAACATCCGCTACTCGGAAGTCCATTTCACGGTCGGCACCCATTGGCTGAACGGCGTCGCGATCGACGAAGTCCTGGACGCGATGGCCGAGACAATCGTCGCCGTCGAACGCGACGAGAACATCCGGATCCGGCTGATTCCCGACATTGTGCGCGATGTCGGCAACAAGACCGCCGACCCGACCCTCGACTGGGCGCTCGCCGGTCAGAAGAAGGGTGTCGTGGTCGCGCTCGGCCTCACCGGGCGCGAGGCGCTCTTCCCGAGCGAGCCGTTCGCCGATCATTTCGCCGCCGCCGCGGCTGCTGGGCTTCACTGCGTGGCGCACGCCGGCGAGCATGCGGGTCCCCAGGCGGTCTATGCGGCGCTCGACGCCTGCCGCGCCGAGCGCATCGGCCATGGCGTGCAGTCGATCGCGGACTCCGGACTTGTGGACCGCCTGCGCCGTGACCGCGTGCCGCTCGAGGTCTGCCCGACCTCGAACGTCTGTCTCGGCCTGGCGCCGGACGTGTCCCACCATCCTTTCGACCAGTTGCGCCGTGCCGGCCTCGAGGTGTCGATCAACACCGATGACCCGGCGCTCTTCGACACCACACTCTCCGAGGAGTTTCGCCGCGTCGGCGAGGCGTTCTCCTACACCCCCGAAGTTCTCGCCGGCCTCGCACTGGCGGCGGCTTCTCACTCGTTCCTTCCCGAGGCCGAGAAGCGCTCCCACCTTGCCGCCATGCGCGAAGAGATTCTCGCGGCGGCGGAGCGCCACCTCGGACGCGCCCTCGAGATCTGAACCGGGGAGTGAGCACCGACCCGCGTCTGCCTGAGTTTTTCGAGGAGCTCTCCGAGCTCCCCGAAGAGGCGAGAGCGGAGCGCTTGCGGAACCTTTCCGAATCCGATCCGGAGCTCGCCACCGAGCTCGGTGGACTGCTGGCGGTCGTCGAGCGTCATCCGGGACGGCTCGAGGACTCCGGATTCGATCGTCTGGCGGTGTTCGGGGCGATCTCCGAAGCGCCGCCGGCGCAGGTCGGGTCGTATCGCATCGTGCGCGAGATCGGGCGCGGTGGCATGGGCCGCGTCTACCTCGCCGAGCAGAAGACCGAGGCTTTTCGCCGCCGCGTCGCGCTGAAACTTCTCGATGCCTCGGATCTGAACCCGGCGGCGGTGCGGCGATTCCGCGACGAGGTGCGTATTCTCGCCTCGCTCGACTGCTCCGGAATCGCGCGCTTCCTGGATGGCGGCCGCGCCGAGGACGGAACCTGGTTCCTCGCGCTCGAATATGTCGAGGGCGAAAGCCTCCTCGAAGCGGCGGACCGCCGCCAACTCTCGGTGGAACAGCGCATCGACCTGTTCATCGCCGTGCTCGACGCGGTCGCCTATGCGCACGAGCGCCACGTCGTCCACCGGGATCTCAAGTCGAGCAACATCATGGTCGGCGCGGACGGTTCGGTGAAGCTGCTCGACTTCGGAATCTCGAAGCTCCTCGACCCCGAGCTCGAGCTGAACCTGACCCTGACCCGCACCGAAGTACGGGCCTTCACTCCGGCCTACGCCAGTCCCGAACAGTTCCGGGGCGAGCCGGTGAGCGCGGCCTCGGACGTCTACTCGGCGGGTGTTCTGCTCTATGAGCTTTTGTCCGGAGTACGGCCGTTCGCCGCCGCGACTTCGGCCGCCGATCTCGAACGCGCGGTGCTCGACGCGGAGCCGGCGCCGCCTTCGACGGCGGTACGGCGGTTGGCCGCCGCGCTCTCGAACGAAGCGCCTCCGAGGCCGCCCGCAGCGGCCTTGCGGCTCGATCGCGATCTCGACGCCATCTGTCTCAAGGCGCTGCGCAAGGCCGCGCAGGGGCGCTACGGAGATGCGGCGGAGTTCGCCGCCGACCTCCGGAGGTATCGCAAGGGAGGGGTCGTCGAGGCGCGCCAGGGAGCCGGCCGCTACCGCCTCGAACGCTTCGCGCGGAGGCATCGCCGCGCGCTGGTCACCGGCATCGCCTTCGCACTCACTCTCGCGGTCGCGCTGGTCGCGACCATCGTCGCCATCCGGAGCTCGGGCGGCGCAACGCGCCAGCGGGCCGAGCCCGCTCCTCGCCCGTTCCCGTTCTCGCCCGGCACCGCTCCCAAGCTCGAAGAGGCGGAGCGCAGTTTCAACGAAACGCCGGCGAGCGTCGAGGCCGGGGCGGTCTACGCCATGGGATTGCAGCGCGCGGGCCGCTTCAAGGAGGCGGCGGTCATCGTCACGCGGCTGCGTCAGATTCCGGGCCAGGAGCACGACCCGCTGATCGACTACGTGGACGCCCTCATCGCGACAGGAGCGAATCAGCCGCAGCGCGCCTTGATATTGCTCGATCGGGCGCTCGACTCCGCCATCTCTGGCGCGCGTGGCGAGCTGGTGGCCCAGATCCGCGCGACGCGCGGCCGGCTATTCTCGACTGTCGGACGCCGCGAGGAGGCGCGTGCCGAGATGGAGCTGGCTCGCGCCGCCTTCGTCGCCGCCGGAGACTCGGCCTCGCTGGCCCGCGTGTACAACGACCTGGCGATCGAGGCGGCGCAGGGTGGCGACCTCGCTCAGGCCGAATCGCTCTTCGAACAGGCCCTCGCCGCTTCGGGATCGAATCGTGGCGCCGCGCTGCTCAACAACCTCGGGAACCTGGCGGTCCAGCGCGGCCGGCCCGATATCGCCGAAGCGCGCTTCGCGGAGTCCATCCCGATCGCGCGCGAGTCAGGGCGCCCGAGTCGCCTGGGTTTCGCCCTGCGCGAGTATTCGGAGGTCCTGCGCGATCTCGGCCGGCCTGTCGAGGCGGAGCGCGCCCTGGCCGAAGCGCTCGTTCCGCTGCGCGAGGCGGACGATCAGGCCGCGATAGCTCGAGCGCTGTGCTACGGCGCGCTGGCCGATATCGAGCGTGGACGCCGCGATGGAGTCGAGACGGTGATTGGCCAGATGGAGGGGATCGCGACTTCGATCGGCTCCTCGGAACCGCTGGCGCTGGCCGAACTGGTGGCAGGGGAGCTCGCTTTCGCCACCGACGATCTGGCTGCCGCCCGGAGTCACCTCGAAGAGGCGGCGCGGATCCTGAAGGGCACGAGCGAGGCTGACAGCTCCATCGCCATCGAGCTCCGCGCTGCCGAGGTCGCGTTGATGGCCGGCGACTTCGGCGCCGCCGAAGGCATCGCCGAAAAGGCGATCGCACCGCTGCGCGGGCGGGGAGAGAGCGCTTCGGTCTTTCTCGGCGAGACGCTGTTGGCGCGCGCCGAGGTGGCGGGGCACCAGCTTGAAAATGCCCGCCGTCGTCTCACGGCGCTCGGCGGGGCGGCCGAGCGCGCGCCGAGTTTTCGCCTGCGGCTCGCCTTCCTGAACGCCCGCGGCGCGCTATCCGCAAGCGCAGGTGACCTCGACCTCGCGCGCGCCGACTTCGCGGCCGCGATCGCCCTGGTGCAGCAGGCCGACTGGCGTCAGGCGGAAAAGGGACTGCGGCGGGAGCTGGCGACCATCGAATCGAGCCCGGCCCCGCCAGCGCCTGCCCGACGCTGAGAATCGGCGGGCGGAAAGGGTGGCGCTGCCCGGCGATCGCGCCGTCCGGTGTCCGCAGTCTGTCAGGCCTCACGCCTGGGTGTGGCGCGCCAATCGGGCGGTGAGGTGCTTGCGGACGTCCGGCCACTCGGTGGCCAGCAGGCTGTAGATCACGCTGTCGCGGACCGAGCCGTCGCGCCGCATCCAGTGGTGCCGGATGACGCCGTCCTTTTTCGCCCCGAGCGCTTCGATCGCTTTCTGCGAGGCGAAGTTGAAGTTGTCCGTGCGCAGTCCGACCACCTTGCAGCCCAGGCTCTCGAAGGAGTGGGAGAGGAGCAGCAGCTTGCAGGCGGTGTTGACGTGGCTGCGCTGTCGCGAGGCGGCGTACCAGGTCCAACCGATCTCCACGCGGTCGGCGGCGGCGACGATGTCGTGGTAGCGCGTGCTGCCGACGATGGTGCCGGTCGCGAGGTCGCGCACCGCCCACGGGAGCATCGTTCCGGCCTGCAATCCGGCGAGCGCCTGCGCGACGTAGGCGTCAGTCTCACC
This sequence comes from Thermoanaerobaculia bacterium, assembly GCA_039929145.1. Classification (GTDB taxonomy): domain Bacteria; phylum Acidobacteriota; class Thermoanaerobaculia; order Multivoradales; family JAGPDF01; genus JAGPDF01. The sequence goes on along the minus strand of JBDSRU010000035.1, from coordinate 8,619 downwards.
TGGCGCAGGAACGGAAGTGAACCAAAGCTCCCAGAGCCTGCCGTCCTCTGTCGCAGCCGCCAGGCCGGCGCGATGTTCGAGCGCCAGCGGCTCGAGGCGGACTCCGTACCCCTCGAGGGTGACTGGAACGGGAGCGATCATGCGCTCCAAAGCCTATCAATCCTGCCGCGCGGTACCGGTGGAACCCGTGATTGCGGCCTGCCGCAGATGTGCTACAAACCTCGGGCGCATCGTGCGCGCGTGCTCGAGAAGGTCGCTGCCGCTCCGTTTCCGGATCGGAAGTCGACGCCGTTCCGCCGATGGCCGATCCGCCGAGCCATCCACGTCCGAGGAGGAGAGATGAAAGCCACCGTGCTGCCCATGACCTGTCGTATTTTCGCCGCTTCGACTCTGATCCTGCTGTTTTCGCCTGCGGCGAGGGGATCGGACTCCGGCCTCTCCCAACCGCCTTTTCCCCCGGATCTGCCCATCCTCGAAGTCCCGGAGGGGCCTGCGCCCAACTGGATTGAGCACTTCGACACCTACACGACCGGCTCGGAGATGATCGGTCAAGGCGGTTGGGAGGGCTGGGCAGGTTCGGCTACGGTCGGCGCGCTGACCAGCGCGACGCAACTGCGCAGCGCCCCGAACTCGATCGACGTCCTTGGGGACACCGACCTCGTCCACCAGTACGCGGGATACACCAGCGGCGTCTGGACCTACACCGCCTACCTTTACCTGCCCGCCGGAGAGACTGGCAAGACCTACTTCATCCTGCTCAACACCTATCCCGCGACGGTGTTCGGCCACTGGTCGGTGCAACTTTGCTTCGACGGTGCTGCCGGAGTTTTGCGCGACGACCTCGCCGGCACCTGCGTCGCCCCCAGCACGACGACTCTGGTACGCGACCAATGGGTCGAAATCCGGGTGATAGCTGACCTGACCGCGAACACGCAGACGGTCTTCTACAACAGTGTCCTGTTCTACACCGCTCCCTGGTCGACCCATCTCGGGCCGGAAGGGGCGATCAGCCTGCGCGCCGTGGACCTGTTCGGCAACAACGCAGGCTCGGCATTCTGGGACGACTTGTCGCTCTCGAATCTGCCGTTCTCCGACGGTTTCGAAGGCGGCGACACGAATTCCTGGCACGAAACGGTGGCGCAGTAGCCGCCGGAATGGCTCCCGGGCGCGAGTTCAACTCGCCCCGGGAGATCGCTCTCAGTACGAAACGAGACTCTTGAAGCCGCCGTAGGCCATGCGCTTCATGTCGAACGGCATCGCGTCGGGGTTCATCATCTTCGCGAGGCGGGGATCGCTCAGGACTTTCTTGAGCACCTTGTCGCGGTGGGCACGCGACTTGTAGACGATCCAGGAGAAGCCGATGACTTCGCCGGGCTTCGCCAGGACCATGCCGGGAAAGGTCACGCTGCCCTTCTTCTTCTTCGGAAGGTCGTCCCCGAGGCACTCGTGATAGGCGAGCGCCCCGTGCTCCATCCAGACCTTCCCGGCCTTGGTCGCGATCCGCTTGTACTCCGCGACCTTCTTCTTCGGCACCGCGAATACGAAACCATCGACGTAGCTCATTTGTCCTCCCGGGTTCGCGTCTCTCTTCCAGCTGTCCTTCGGAGTCTAGTCCGGTCTCGGCGGCGCGGCACTGTCGTCGGCCTCGGTGTCATCGCGCTCTTCCACCAGACGTTCGATCTTTCTCTCCGGCTCGAGCTGCTTCTGGAGCTCGAGAAGACCCGTGCGCATGAGCCCGCGGCGCCGGCTCCTGCCGTAGATGCGCTCCTGCCGCTTGCCCTCGAGGACAATCAGCAACACGGCCACCACGACGCCCACGAGCAGCCAGGCCTGGGAGCTCACCTCGGCAAGCTCACGCTCCGACCCCGGTGCGGTTCTTCGTCTTGAACACGAAGCGGACTGTATCGAATCGGAACGTGATCGGGCCGAGTGGCGAGGAGGAGCGCGAACGGAACGATTCCACCGGCGCTGTCCGATGTCAGGTCGGTTCTTCGGGCGGGTCGCCGGCGGCCATCTGGAGCTCGACGATCATCTGGTGGGCGTGCGTGCGGAGGCTGGGGAGTTTGCGGGCGAAGACGAGCCCGCCCACCAGGCAGATGGCGCCGCCGGCGGCGACGGTGGCGGGGGCGCCGATGCGGGTGGCGAGAGCGCCAGCGAGCAGGGCGCCGATCGGTGCCATGCCCATGAACATCATGGCGTAGAGCGACATCACACGGCCGCGCATGTAGTCGGGGATGAGCGACTGGATGAGCGTGTTCGAGCTCGCCATCTCGCTCATCATGCAGAAGCCGACCGGCACCAGAAGGACGGCCGAGAGCCAGAAGGTGCGCGAGAAGGAGAAGGCGATGAGCGCGACGCCGAGACCACCGGCGCAGAAGGCCACGAAAATGCCCAGCCCCTGGACTCGTTTGCGCGAAGCGAGAACCAGTGCGCCGATCAGCGCGCCGACGCCCGAACAGCCCATCAGGAGTCCCATTTCGTGCGCGCCGCCGCCGAGGATCTCCTTGGCGAAGACCGGCATCAGGACCGCATACGGCATGCCGGTGAGACTCACGAGTCCGAGCAGCAGGAGGAGCGCCCGCACCGGTTTGGCGCGCGCGACGTAGACGAAGCCCTCACGCACACTGGACCATGCGGAGTTCTTCATGGCGGGGCGGGCGTGGGCGGGAAGGCGCATTGCGAGCAGGCTCGCGAGCACCGCGATGTAGCTCACGCCGTTGGCGAGAAAGCACCAGCCCTCGCCGATCTTCGCCACCAGGATGCCGGCGATCGCCGGCCCGAGAACGCGCGCGCCGTTGAAGACCGAGGAGTTGAGCGCGATGGCGTTGATCAGATCCTCGCGTCCGACCATGTCCACGGCAAACGCCTGCCGGGTCGGGATGTCGAAGGCGGCGACCATTCCCGAAAGCGCCGCGAGACCGAGAATCCAGGGCACGGTCACCCGGCCCGAGAGGGTCAGCGCGGCGAGCGCGAAAGCGAGGAGCATCGAAGTCGCTTGCGTCGCCAGCAGCACGCGGCGGCGGGGAAAGCGGTCGGCGATGAGCCCGCCGACCGGCGAGAAAATGAGCGCCGGCACCTGACCGGCGAACCCGACGATGCCCAGGAGCGCCGCCGAGTGCGTGAGCTGGTAGGCGAGCCAGGCCTGCGCGACCGACTGCATCCAGGTGCCGGTCAACGAAACCAGCTGACCGGCGAAGTAGAGGCGGTAGTTGCGGTGCCGGAAGGCGCTCATGTTCGCAATGGAAGGGCTGAAGGAATCAGCGGCCGAAGCTAGGAAGGCGGCGATGGCTTCACGAATCGCACGCCGGTCTCGGCGTAGCCGGCCGCACGATAGAAGCGGTGGGCTTCCCCGCGCTGGCTGCCGCTGGTGAGCTCGATGCGATCGCAGCCGGCGGCGAAGAGGATCTCCTCGCACCGCGTGAGAAGGGCACGGCCGATGCCGCGGCCCTGAAAGTCCGGCAGGACGGCGAGCGCCGTCACTCGCCCAGCAGCCGGCCGGTGCAGGAACGGCGTGACGTGTGTCGTGGCGAATCCGACGATGCGATCGCCCGCCGTCGTAGGGCGGGCAACGAGCGCACGGCAGGCGCCATCCGTGGCGAAACCTGCGGCCAGCCTCACAGCCGATTCGACGGCTTCAGCCTGGTACCCGAGCGACGCGAGCAGGGGGGCGAGCGCGCCGCAGTCGAGCGCCGAGAGGTCGGAAATCGAGACCGCTGCGGCACCCAGGCTCAAGGAGCTCCAGGACCGGAAGCACGCTTCGCACCGGCGACGGCGCGGCGGATCTCGTTCTGGATGGCGCGCTCGACGGTATCGCCCCAGCCTGAATAGCGAAACAGGATCGCCCCTTCGTGGTCGGCCACGATGTAGGTCGGATAGGAGTCGACCCCCATCTCGCGTACGAAGCTGCGCTTCTGGTCCCAGACCTGTGGCCAGGTCATGCCGTGCTCGCTGATGAACTTCCTGAGCGTCGCTTCGTCGGGATCGTTCGCGACGCTCACCACGACCAGCGGCAGGCCTTTCGAGCGCGCGACGAGCGCTCTGAGGCTCGGAATCGAGTCGCGACAGGGGGCGCACCAGGTGCCCCAGAAATCGAACAGGACGACCTTGCCGGCGAAGTCTTCGTTGGTGACGTAGTCGCCGTCGAGAGTGACCAGTTCGAGAGAGGGCAGCATGCTCTCGCGCGCGCGGCGCGGATTCTCGAGAATGTCCTCGGCGATCTTGGACTTGGCGGTATCCGGAGCCTTCTCGATGAAGATCCGGAGCTCGGCGAATCCCTCCTCGTCGCGGCCCAGGCGGACGAGCGTCACGCCGAGATTGAAGTGCGTCATGGCATCGGGGACGAGGGTCAGAACCCTGCGAAACGAGCTCTCGGCGAGGCGAAGTTTTTCCGCGTCCGTGCCCGCCAGGGAGAAGCGGGAGAGCGCCAGCTGGTTCCAGCCGATCGCCTGCAGCTCCGGATCCTCCGTCAGCCGCAGGGCGGCCTCGGCGCTCTCCGCGGCGTCCCGGTGAGCACCCAGCGCCGAGAAAGACTTGCCCAGTCCCAGCAAACAGAGCGTGCAGCGACCGCCCGCGAGCTTGTTCGCCTTCTTGTACTGCTTGATCGCTTCGCCGAAATCGCGCTTCTGGACGAGCCCATCGGCAGCGAGGCGCAGCGTTTCGACCTCAGGGGAGCTGGCCGGCGTGGGCGTCGGTTCCGGAACTGCCGCGCTCGCGGAAGCGCTTCCAGCGACGAAAAGGCAAAGGAGCAGGAGCGGCGTTCGGATCTTCATTTCACGGCTTCGCTTTCCGCGACCTTGGCCAGCGCCCGCTTCCGCGCGGCTTCGAACTCGTCGCCGGAGTTCCAGACCGGCAGCGTGTCGGCGTCGGCGATCGCCTTGCCGACGACGAAGGAGAGCCTCGTATCCTCGATCATGCCGTCCCAGATCCAGTCGTCGGCGATTTCGTCGCACGGCTGGTGGTAGCAGGTCGAGTCGTAGGACGCCTGCCGCGCCCTTGCCGCCGCGGCACCGTCGCCGGTGAACTCGGTCCCTGGATCGAGGTAGGCGGCCGGCACACCGATGCGGGCGAAGCTGAACTGGTCCGAGCGGTAGAAGGAGCCCTTCTCAGGAGCCGGATCGCCGTGAACGACGCGTCCCTGCGCGCTCGCTGCCGCGATGACCACGGCGTCGAGCGACGATTTCCCGAGCCCGACGAAGGTGACATCGCGCGTGCGGCCGTAGAGGTTCGCCGAGTCGAGGTTGATGTTGGCGGCGATCCTGCCGGCGGCGAACGTCGGGTGGGTGGAGTAGTACCCCGAACCGAGCAGGCCCTGCTCCTCGGCAGCGACGAACAGGAAAAGCAGCGAACGTCGCGGAGCGACGGGTAGCGCGGCGAAGCTCTTCGCCAGCGCCAGGAGCTGTGCGCAGCCGGTGGCGTTGTCGACCGCGCCGTTGTGGATCGTGTCGCCCGACTTGTCGGCCGTCCCGATTCCCAGATGGTCGTGATGCGCGGTGTAGATCACGACCTCGTCGCGCAGCGCGGGATCGGAGCCCGGAAGCAGTCCGGCGACGTTCGCAGTTGCGACCTCGCGGACCGTGTTGGCGAGCGCGATGCTGGTGCGCACGCCGAGCGCCACCGGCTGAAAGTTCTTCAACTTCGCTGCGGCCACGAGATCCGCCAGTTTTCGTCCGGAGAGGGCGACCAGGCGGTCGGCGGCCTCCTCCGTCGCCCAGGCGGTGATCTGCACCCGGGGCTCACTTCCGGCCGGAAGCTCGAACTGTTCGCCCGACCCGGAGGACTGCAGGACCTGGAACGGGTAGCCAGCGGACGGGGTGGTGTGGATGAGGATCGCTCCGGCGGCGCCCTGCCGGGCGGCGCTCTCGTACTTGTAGGTCCAGCGGCCGTAGTAGAGCCGGCGCTTGCCGGCGAAGAGGCTGTCGTCCCAGTCAGGATCATTGTTCAGCATCAGGAGGACCTTGCCCTTGAGGTCGACTCCCTTGAAGTCGTCCCAGCCGTACTCGGGCGCCTGGATGCCGTAGCCGACGAAGACCACCTCGGCGTCGCGAATCTCCGCCCGCTCTTTCTGGACGCCCGAGGCCGCGAGGAACTCCTCGCGCTGCGCCAGGGCGAGCTGGCCGGACGGTCCCGAAAACTCCCAGGTGGGCGGCGCCTGAGAGTCGATGCCGATCATCGGGAACGACTGCTGCCAGGAGCCTTCCGGTCCGCCGGGCCGCAGGCCCGCGGCTTCGAGCTCGGTGGCGAGATAGAGGCGCGCCAGCTCGTCGCCGCGGCTTCCCGGACTACGCCCTTCCAGAGCGTCGGAGGAGAGGAAGCGGACCGCGGCGGCCAGACCTGCGGCGTCGATACGGTCGGCGGTGTTGGATCCAGTGCTGGCGGCAGGAGAGCTGTCGCGCGCGAGCGCTGGACGCGCCGCGATTGCCATGCCTGTGGCGAGGCCGACAGTGACGAAGAGGACGGAGATGGCGAAGCGGGAGCATGGGGAACCGGGAGGCATCATGGCGACATTCTCCCTCGAAAGGCGCCGTTCGCCTCGTTTGCGCGCCAGCCCGGCGCGGGCCGACTTGCCGCTCGCCGGGAGACAGGCTAACTTCCTCGGGTGATTCTCGAATCCGCGCTCGCCGACGCTCTGTACCTGAACTGGGCGATTCCTGTCGCAGCGTTGCCGCCGGCCCCGCCCGGCCTGAGCTACGACCTGGGGGGGGCGCGGGAAGGCAGCGATTCGAGCGAAACCTTCTTCTCGCTGGTCCTCTTTCGTCAGGTGGGCCTGCACCTGCGCGGAGCGAGCTGGCTCGCGCTCTCCTATCCGCAGGTCAACGCGCGGCTGTACGTGCGCGATGCCGCGAATACGGCGTCGGTTCTGCTCTTGCGCCAGCTGGTGCCCGGCTGGGTGGTACCGATCGGACGCCTTGTCGGCGGACAGCCGCTTTCGGCGGCGGTCTGCGAGTTCCCGGAGGTCCTGCCGCGGGAGCTCCCGGTAGAGCGCGCCGGCGACGCCGCTCCTGACCCTCGAGTCCTGCGCTGGAGTTTTTCGGCCGGCGCGCGTCTCGGGGTATCGGTGCGCCTCGGCGGAGCGCCCGGCAGCGCCGCCAGCGGCGAGCCGGCATGGGAGCAGGAGGTCGCCTTCTTCCGCGACCGTTCGCGCGCCTTCTGGCGCCGCGGCGACAACCTGCGACGCGTCGAGACCGAGGTCCCGCCCGCGATCGCCCTTCCGGTCCGGGCGGAGCTCGTACAGACCGGCTGGCTCGAAACCTTCCTGCCCTTCGCCCCGGTCCAGGACTGGGCGGTGCTGCGCTCGGCATTTCTGGTTCCGCGGGTGCAACTCGTCTTTGCCTTCGATCCGGCGCGCGACATGCCAGTCGCCGCACCGATGGCCGCCGCCGGATGAGCTCGTGAGTCCGCTGCGTCGCCTGGGGCGAAGCTATGCCCGGGCATTTTCCGGGCTGCCAGGAGAGGTCTGGATCCTCGCCGTGGCGACCCTGGTGAACCGCGCCGGGACGATGGTCCTGCCCTTCCTCACGCTCTATCTCACCGGGCATTTTGGCTGGAGCCCCGCCTCGGCCGGACGCATGCTGGCGCTCTATGGCGCGGGAGCGATCGGCGGCGCTTTCCTCGGTGGATGGGCCGCGGACCGCTGGTCGCCGATCGCCATCCAGCAGCTCTCGCTCATCGGCACCGGGATCGGCTTCCTGGCGCTCACGCAGATCAGCTCCGAGCACTCCTTCGGCATCGCCATGGTGCTCATCAGCCTGGTTGCGGAAAGCTATCGTCCGGCCCTCCTGGCCGCCGCCGGGAAGAACGTGCCGGCAGAAGTCCGGGGCCGCTCGATGGGGCTGCTGCGCCTGGCGGTGAACGCCGGCATGAGCATTGGGCCGGCGCTCGGCGGGCTCCTGGCGGGCGTGAACTACGACCTGCTGTTCGTCGCCGACGCATGCACCTGTTGGGCCGCTGCCGTCGTGCTGTTTCTGGCGCGCCGCCCGGCCCCGGTCGAGATCGTCACGGCGAGCGACGTCGCAGCGGTCGGCTCGCCGTGGCGCGACGGTCCGTTCGTCCTCTTCCTGGGGCTCGCGATGGTGATGGCGATCGTCTTCTTCCAGATCAACGGTACGTTTCCGCTCTACCTGCACAAGGAGTACGGCTTGAGCGAAGCGAAGATCGGAGGTCTGCTCGGGCTCAACGCCCTGATCGTCGTCGCCTGCGAGATGCTCATTCTCCACCGCGTCGAGCGCCGGGCACCGCTTTCGATCATCGGGCCAGGGGCCTTCCTGGTCTGCCTCGGATTCGCGCTTCTGCCGCTCGGGCGGGGAGCGCTGTTCGCGGCGGCGACCATTGCCGTCTGGACGGTGGGCGAGATGCTGGCACTGCCGATGACCAACGTCTTCGTCGCCGCCCGGGCCGGTTCGGCGCGCGCCGGCCGCTACATGGGGGCCTACACCATGGCTTTCGCCACCGCCTTCCTGATCGCTCCGGCGCTCGGCCTCTCGGTCTACGATCGCTTCGGCGGAAACGTCCTCTGGGGCGCCGCCGGAGTCGTGGGTGCGGTCCTCTGGCTCGGCTTCTGGGCTCTGGGTCGCGTGTTAGCATCGAGGAGCTTTCGAACCCCGACTTTCGACCCCGCGAGCC
>JBDSRU010000034.1:0-2671 GCA_039929145.1 Thermoanaerobaculia bacterium | reverse complement strand
TCGAGGCGATCGCGCGGCGCATACACTGCGAGCATGGCCCAGTCCGCGAACGTCTCCGCTCTCCGCAAGTTGCTGCAGGGCGAGCTCGCGGGGGTGGCGCTGTATCGCGCGCTCGCTGGAATCGAGTCGCGCCCCGAGCTCAAAGAGGTCTACGGCCGGATGGCCGAGAGCGAGGAGCGCCACGCGGCGCGCTGGCGCAAGCAGTTGGTGGAGGCGGGAGACCGGCGGGGCGATCCGGGCATCGGTTGGCGCACGCGGATGATGATCGCGCTGGCGCAGCGCTTCGGCGCCGACTTCATCCTGCCGACGATCGCCGAGCGCGAGAAGATCGACAGCGCCGGTTACGCCGCCGACTCTGCCGGCATCGGCGCCGCACCGGTTCTCGCCGGCGATGAGCGCTCGCACGCCAGGCTCCTTGCCGTGATCGCGGCGAAGGGTACAGGCGGTATGGAGGGCAGCGCCCTGGCGCAGCTCGAGGGGCGCCACCGCGCGGCGGGAGGCAATGCCCTGCGCGCCGCGGTGCTCGGCGCCAACGACGGCCTGGTGTCGAACCTCTCGCTGGTCATGGGCGTCGCCGGTGCCGAGCTCGCGGGCAACTCGATCCTGGTCACCGGACTCGCCGGGCTTCTCGCGGGCGCGGGATCGATGGCGCTCGGCGAGTGGCTCTCGGTGCAGAGCGCGCGTGAGCTCTTCCAGCACCAGATCGAGATCGAGAGAGCCGAGCTCGTGGCCGATCCCGAAGAGGAGCAGCGCGAGCTCGAGCTCATCTACCGCGCCAAGGGACTCGGCCCGGAAGCGGCGCGGCAGATCGCGGCGCAGCTCGTCGCCGATCCGGCGCGCGCCGTGAACACCCTGGCGATGGAGGAGCTCGGCGTCGATCCCAAGGAGCTTGGTGGCTCGGCCTGGGTGGCGGCGATCACTTCGTTTGTCCTCTTCGCCATCGGCGCGGCCATTCCGGTCATCCCCTACGCGCTTTTCGACGGGCAGGCGGCAATGTGGACAAGTGTCGTCGCCAGCGCCTTCGGTCTCTTCGGCATCGGCGCCCTGATCACCCTGATGACCGGAAGGAGCGTCTGGTTTTCGGGGTTCCGGCAACTTCTCTTCGGCCTCGTCGCCGCCGCCCTCACTTACGGCGTCGGACACCTGATCGGCGTTTCATTGGCTGGCTGAGGACTCTCCTGGTTGGCTGAAGCGCTTGCCGGCAGACTGAAAGCACTGCTTCGCGGCGGGCGGCGGCTGGGACTCGTTGCGCTAGCATCGCGCTCTTGCGAGGAGATTCCGCATGCGACGAAGGTCGGCGCTCGTTGTCTGGACCTGCATGATCCCAGCCCTTTTTGCAGCGGCCGCCCGGGCGGATGAGGGCGCGCGGTTTCACTCGCTGGTCGATCGCGAGTGGGCGCTGCGCCTGACCGAGAGTCCGATGCTCGCGACCTATGTCGGTGTCCACACCACCGATGACCGTCTGGGGCGATCGACCGAGGCCGATTTCGCCCGGCGCGAGCGCGACACCCGGGCGTTCGTCGCGGAGCTCAAGACGATCGACCGGGCAGAGCTCGGGCCCGCCGACCAGGTGAGCTACGACCTGTTCGGAACCGAGCTCGCAGATCGCCTCGATTCCCGCCGCTTCGGCGAGGAGCAGCTGATGCTCAACGCCGATTCCGGATTTCACACCGAGCTCGCCCTGCTCGCCGATCAGGTGCCGCTCGCGACGGTGCAGGACTACGACAACTACCTCGCCCGCCTGGGCGAGTTTCCGCGCGTTTTCGAAGAGGGCGTCGTCCTCCTGCGTCGCGGCCTCGCGCGCGGCATGACGCCGCCGCGGGTGGCGATCGCCGGCGTCGACGCGACGGCCGCGGCGCATGCCGTGGCGACGGTGGAGGAGAGTGTCCTCTACAAGCCGTTTACCGATTTCCCGGCGACCTTCGGCGCGGCGGACCGCACGCGCCTCGAGGCGGCGGGCCGCAGGGCGATCGAGACCTCGGTCCTGCCCTCGTTCCGCCGCTTCCGCGACTTTCTGCGCGACGAGTATCTGCCGAAGAGCCGGACGAGCCTCGCCGCCGCCGACTTGCCCGAAGGCCGCGAGTACTACCGCTACCTGATCCGTCACTTCACGACTCTCGACATGACGCCGGAAGCCATTCACGAGCTCGGTCTGGCGCAGGTGGCGCGCATCCGGGGCGAGATGGATGTCGTGATGCGCAAGACCGGTTACAGCGGCGACTTCGCCTCCTTCCTGCAGTTCCTGCGCACCGATCCGCGTTTCTACGCCAGGAGCGCGGAGGAGCTGCTGAAGGAGGCGTCGTTCATCGCCAAGCGGATGGATGGCAAGCTCCCCGGCCTCTTCCACCGCCTGCCGCGTCAGCCGTACGGAGTCGCGCCGGTGCCGGCCGAGATGGCGCCCAAGTACACCAGCGGGCGCTACGTCCCGGCGCCGGTCGGCGGCACCCAGCCCGGCTGGTACTGGGTCAATACCTACGCGCTCGACAAGCGCCCGCTGTACAACCTCGAGGCGCTGACCTTTCATGAAGCGGTCCCCGGACACCATCTGCAGGGAGCGTTGGCTCAGGAGCTCGAGGGGTTGCCGCAGTTCCGCCGCTTCCTCTACGTCGATGCGTTCGGTGAAGGCTGGGGACTTTACAGCGAGTGGCTGGGCACCGAGGCCGGCTTCTAC
>JBDSRU010000033.1:0-14429 GCA_039929145.1 Thermoanaerobaculia bacterium | reverse complement strand
GTGCGTCGTGAGGAGCACCGTGCGCCCCTCGCTCACCAGCCGCTCGACGATCGCGTGGACTCCGCGGCGCGCCACCGGATCGAGCGCCGCAGTCGGCTCGTCGAGCAGCAGCAGCTCGGGATCGTGCAGCAGGGCGAGCGCGAGCGCGAGGCGCTGGCGTTCGCCGCCGGAGAGCGTGCGCACCAGCGCGCGCTCCTTGCCCAGGAGGTCGACCGACGCGAGCACCGTGCGCGGCGCCAGCGTCTTCGGATAGAGCGCCGCGTAGAGCCTCAGCACCTCGGCCACCCGCAGGTCCTGGGGCAGCGCCGTCGCCTGGAGCTGAACGCCGATGCGCAGGCGAAGCGCCTTGGCGTCCGCGCGCGGATCGAGCCCCAGAACCCGCGCACTGCCGGAGGTCGCCTCGCGCAGCCCCTCGAGGATCTCGATCAGGGTCGTCTTGCCAGCCCCGTTCGGGCCGAGAAGGCCCACCGCGCCGCCGCCTTCGATCGCGAGGTCGACGCCCGCCAGGGCGCGATGCGCGCCGTAATCCTTCACCAGCTTGCGCACTTCGATCAGCACTGTGCCTCCCTGGTTCTCATCCCAGCAGCTCCTTCAGCCGCGCATGCCCCGAGCGCGACACCGGAATCCGCGTTCCGTCGGCGAGAATCGCGATCCAGCTGTCCTTGGCGTAGAGCTCGAGCCGCGCGAGGCGCTCGATGTTCAGCAGGTAGGAACGGTGGACCCGCACGAACCGCCCGCCGTCGAGCTGCACTTCGAGCTCGCCCATCGTCTGCTGCTTCTGAAGGCGCTTGCCGGCCACGGCAAACGACAGGTAGTCGTCCTTGGCCTCGATGAAGTCGATCTTGGCGAGGGGCAGCACGTGCACCTTGCCCTCTTCGCGAATCAGCACGCGCTCGATCGGCCGGCCCGGTGGACGCGCCGCGGCCGCGACCGCGGTCGCCGAAGGCCGCGCCTGCGCCGCGGCGAGCCGCGCCGTGGCGCGCTCGATCGCTTCGCCGAGCCGCGCCGGTTCGACCGGCTTGAGCAGATAGTCGACGGCATGGACGTCGAACGCCTTGAGCGCGAACTCGTCGTAGGCGGTGACGAAAATCACCGCCACCTTTTCGCCCAGGAGCTCCATCACTTCGAAGCCCGAAAGCTTGGGCATCTGGATGTCGAGAAAGAGAAGGTCCGGCGCGAGCTCTTCGGCGAGCTTCACCGCGGCGAAACCGTTGGCGGCTTCGCCGACGATCTCGATCTCCGGATGAGCGCCCAGCAGCTCGCGCAGCACCGCCCGGGCAAGCTCTTCGTCGTCGACGATCAGGACGCGCATGGCACCGATCCTCTCACTCCCGGCTCCGCTTCATCAGCTCGCCGGCAGCGCCGGCAGCAGGATGCGGACTCGATGGCTCTCCGGCAGTGCCTCGACATCGACGCGAGCGCGATGCCCGTAGAGCGCCTCGATGCGCGCCCGGACGTTCCCGAGACCGACTCCCGCGCCGCGCGAGGCCGGGCGATCGGGATCGCACGGATTCGCGACCAGGAGCTCGAGATACTCGCCGCTGCGCTCCACCGCGATCGTCACCTCGCCACCCTCGATGAGATGCGCGATGCCGTGATGGACCGCGTTCTCGATCAACGGCTGCAGTACGAGCGGCGGCACGGCGAAGCTCAGGGTCTCTTCGGCGATCCGGAAGCGGGCCTGGAGGCGCGCCCCGAAACGCACCTCTTCGATCGCGAGGTAGGTCTCGGCGAGGTAGATCTCCTCGGAGAGCGGAATCCTCTCCTTCTGTCCGAGCCCCAGGCTCTTGCGGAAAAAACCGGCCATCAGGTAGCACATGCGGCGCGCCGCGGGCGGATCGGAGCCGATGAGCGCCGAGACCGAGTTCAGGCTGTTGAAGAGGAAGTGCGGATCGAGCTGCGCCTTGAGCGCTTTCAACTCGGCCTCGCGGGCGTGGACCTCGCGTTCCAGACCGCGGCGCTCGGCGTCGCGCGAGCGCTCCATGACGACGAACAGGAAGTGGACCAGCGTCGCGAGGATGAACAAGAAGACGCCGACCACGAAGAACAGCGGCAACGCCGTGGCGAAGCGCGCTGGCAGGTCGGGAAAACCGGCCGAGCCGCCGAGGACGCCCGCCCAGAGGTAACCCGCCGCGGTCCAGATCGCCGCCGAGGCAAACGAGGCCACGGTGAGCAACAGGACCAGTTGCGGCGCTCCGGCGCGGCTGGACGGCAGCTGGCGCACGGGATACCAGACCGAGAGGCACTGGAAACCGTAGACCAGCGCGAGGGGCAGGCAGAGAACCAGCGCACCGCGCAGGCTCCCTGGAGCAATTGCCTGCACCAGCAGGGCGAGCAGGACTCCGAACATCGCTGCGACGCCCAGATAGGCGACGAGGCGGATCGGCCGTTCGATCATCGGATGCATCGCCAGGCGCTCAGTTCGAGACTTCGACTCCGCCCATGATGGCGAAGCCCCGGATGACCAACGTTCCCTCGACCGCGCCCGTTTTCGGGCGGGTCTTGTCCTCGAATCCGCCCATCAACGGCAGGACTTCACCGCGCACCTGCCAGGTTTCGGGGACCTTGATCTCGATACCGCCCCAGAACGCGAACGTATCGAGCACCGCCCCCTCGGGCGTCATCTTTGCCTGCCGCAGATCGAGCGTCACGCCACCCATGAAGGCGGCGAGATCCCCACGGCGGAAGGTCGAGGCGATCCCGCGGCGCTCATTGCCGCTCATCACGGCGAAGGCGCGGATGTAGCTCGCCGCGTCTTCCGGTCCAGGAGTGGCCGTGCTCGGCCGCGCGAAGGTGCGGTAGACGAGCGAGCCGCCGACCAGAAGGAGCGCCGCCGGGAAAAAGAGCTGGAAGAAGTTGAGCTCGATGTACTCGAGCCTCTCCGCCAGGACCCAGGCGCCGCCGACGATCCAGACCCAGCCCCAGATACTGCCCTGCACGAGGACCGAAACGCCGACCGCGAGCAGGACACCCGGGAAGAAGTAGCGGTAGATCGGATCGGCTTCGATCAGATTGAGGTTGTCGAGCAGCAGAAGGCTGCCGAGGACGACGATCGCCAGACCGACGATGAGGCGCGGCGAGAGCCAGACCAGGCCGGCCGGGCCGTCGCCGTCGATGCGGCGGGCGCGGTCGCGAAGCGAAGAACGGAGCCCGAACTCATCCGACATGATCCACCCCCCCGTTGGTCGACTGAATGTCACCCCGCCGGCCGCGATCGAAGGACTTCGGTCGGAAGAGCACCGAGAGTCCGCCGGCGATGACGAAGATCGGCCAGGCCGTTCCCCAGTTGAGCCCCCAGACGTGCCAGATGCTGATCCAGCCATAGAGGCCGGACAGGATCAGCCAGACTCCGCCGCCATCACGGTCGCCGTCGCGCACGACGAGCAGCTTCACGCTCCCCATGGCGATCAGCAGGAACGGCCAGTAGTTCCACACCCCGTGCGGCACGTCGAGCCCCAGATTCACCGCCAGCAGCAAGCCGCCGATCGCGATGAGAAAGAGCCCCCAGATCAGTCGATTCGCCATTTCAACTTCCATTCTGCCCATCTCGTTCTCCCCCGCGCCAGGACTTTCCGGCGCTATGGGAGGAACTTACGTCGCGCCCGCGGCTGTGTCATCGGCTGGCCGGTGGATGGAGGCCTCCGACCGGTGAGCTCCGGCGCGGAGCGCGCCGCGGTATCGGCTAGCATGCAACTCTCCGATGCACCTTGCCTCCGTCACCTCCCACCTCTCATCTGGCCCGCAGAGCCCGGCGGGATCTCCGGCGAGATCTCCGGTTGACCGGGTCGCAACCGAACGGGCGCGATTGCTGCTCGTGCGCCTGTCGGCGATCGGCGACATCGTGCACACCTTGCCGGCGGCGGCGGCGCTCGCCGCGGCAGGTTACGACGTCGTCTGGGCGGTGCAACCCTCCGGCCGGGCGCTCGTCTCAGGCAATCCGGCGGTGGCCTCGAACGTCGTGATTCCGGCCAGCAGTCCTTTCCGGCCGAGGGAGCTTTCGCAGGCGGTCCGCGCGCTGCGCGCGGCGCACGTCGACACCGCGCTCGATCTTCAGGGCCTGTGGAAGTCCGGCTTCTGGGCCCGCGCCAGCGGAGCGCGGCGACGTATCGGCTGGGGCGGGCCGGCAAGGCGCGAACCGCTCTCGGCGATGCTGCTCAGTGAACGTCGAACCTTGCCCGCCGGCGTGGTGCACGTCATCGACAAGAACCTGGCCCTGCTCGCGGCTCTCGGGCTCGACGCCGTCGGGCAGCGCCAGTTCCCTCTGCCGCCGTTCGAACGGGAAGCCGCGCGGGTCGACCGCGAGCTCGCGGTCCTCGGACTCGAACGGCCGGTGCTGGTCCATCCCGGCGGCGGCTGGAGCTCGAAGCTCTGGCCGGCCGAAGCCTACGCCGAGCTGGCCTCGCGACTCGCCCGCCGCGGCATCCCGGTGCTGGTGAGCTGGGGGCCGGGCGAGGCAAAACTGGCCGAGCAGGTTGTCGCCGCCTCGGGAGGTACCGCCATCGCCAGTTTCGGCGCGTCGCTCCTCGAGCTCGCGGCGCTCGCCAGGAGAGCACGGGCGATCGTCGCCGCCGACACCGGTCCGCTCCATCTCGCCTGCGCGGTCGGTACCCCCGCCGTTGCGCTCTTCGGCCCGACCGATCCGGCGCGGAACGGGCCGTGGAATCCGGCCGATCGCGTCCTCTCGCGGCGTCCGCCCTGCTTTCCCTGTCATCGCCGGGAGTGCCCGCGGCATCGGGGCATCCTGCGTGAGATTCCGGTCGCCGAAGTCGAGCAGGCGCTGCTGCAGCGCATCGGCCTCGCGGATTCACCCTCTTGAGCGCCGCCGCCCGCGAGCTCCTTCATCGCCTCTTCGGCTACAGCGAGTTCCGCGGCGAGCAGGAGGCGATCGTCGACACGCTGGTCGAGGGGAGGAACGCCGTCGTCCTGCTGCCGACCGGCGGCGGCAAGTCGCTCTGCTATCAGATTCCGGCGATCCTTCGTGCGGGAACCGGCGTGGTCGTCTCGCCCCTCATCGCCCTGATGCAGGATCAGGTCGCGGCGCTCGCCCAGCTCGGCATCGCCGCTGAATTCCTGAATTCGAGCCTCGACGGCCGCGACCAGGCGCGGGTGGAGCGCCGCTTTCTCGAAGGTGAGCTCGACCTGCTCTACGTCGCTCCGGAGCGGCTGCTCACCGAGCGCTTTCTCGCCCTGCTGGGCAGGGTTCCGATCGGGCTCTTCGCGATCGACGAGGCGCACTGCGTGGCGCAGTGGGGGCACGACTTCCGGCCGGAGTATCTCGGCCTCGCCGTGCTCGCCGAACGCTTTCCCGGTGTGCCGCGGATCGCGCTCACGGCGACCGCCGATGCGCCAACCCGGCGCGAAATCGTCGAGCGCCTGGAGCTGCGCGACGCGAGGATCTTCGTCGCCAGCTTCGACCGCCCGAACCTGCGCTACCGGGTGGTCGACAAGGACGACGGCGGGAGGAAGCAGCTGCTCTCCTTCCTCTCCGACGAGCATCGCAACGACGCCGGCATCGTCTACCGCATTTCGCGCGCCAAGGTCGAGGCGACGGCGGATCTCCTCGCCAAATCGGGCTTCAAGGCGCTGGCGTATCACGCCGGTCTCGACCCGCAAGTCCGTCGAAGGGTTCTGTCGCGCTTCCGCGAGGAGGACGGCGTGGTCGTCGTCGCGACCGTCGCCTTCGGCATGGGGATCGACAAGCCGGACGTGCGCTTCGTGGCGCACATGGACTCGCCAAAGTCGCTCGAGGCCTACCACCAGGAGACCGGACGCGCCGGACGCGACGGCCTCCCCGGCGACGCCTGGATGGCCTACGGCCTCGCCGACGTGGTGCAGCTGCGCGCCATGATCGAGAACGGCGAGGCACCCCCCGAGAGGAAGAGCGTCGAAAGGCGGAAGCTCGACGCGCTGCTCGCCTACTGTGAAACCACGAGCTGCCGACGCTCGGTGCTGCTGCGTTACTTCGGTGAGGAGCTCGGGAAGGGTTGTGGCAACTGCGACACCTGCCTCGAACCGATCGCCACCTGGGACGCGACGATCGCCGCGCAGAAGGCGCTCTCCGCCGCCATCCGCACCGGCCAGCGCTTCGGCGCCCAGCACCTGGTCGACATCCTGACCGGCGAGAAGACAGAAAAGGTCGAGCGCTTCCGCCACGACCAGCTCCCCACTTTCGGCGTCGGCACCGAGATGGACAGCCGCCGCTGGCGCGGCGTCTTCCGTCAACTCGTCGCGAGAGGCTTCCTGATCACCGACAGCCAAGGCCACAACACCCTCGCCCTCACCGCCCTGGCGACGCCGGTGCTCAAAGGCGCCGAGAAGGTCCAGTTCCGCTTCGAGCAGGAGCCGGCGAAGAAGGGGAAGAAGCTCCGCCCCGCCCGAGGCACATCGAGCAGCCCGGCCGCCCCCACCGGCGAAGCCGCCACGCTCTTCGACCGCCTGAGAGCGCTACGCCTCGAACTCGCGAAGGCAGTGGGCGTGCCGCCCTACGTCGTCTTCCACGACTCGACGCTCAAGGCGATGGCGCTACTCAAGCCGACCACCCTGGCGCAGATCGCGCAGCTTCCGGGGGTGGGAGAGAAGAAGCTTGAAAAGTACGGATCCGCTTTCCTTGGCATCGTCAGAGATGCAGGCAGAGGGACCTAGCACCCCCGAAGGCGCTCGCGTCCTCGGAGACCCTGGCGATGAAGTGTTTCCACTCAGATGTTCGCTGCACAAACGAATTCGAGTGGATTCGAAAATAGCTCTGCGACCGATGCCACGAAGTGATGATGTGTGCCTGCGCTCGTGATGTCGGCGAGAAATTTTTACCCCATCAGCTCGATGAAGGATGCGTTCTAGAAATACAGTTTCGAGTTCCTGTCACGGCTGGATTCGTTGTGAACGTCTGTAGAGAGTGCCGCGGGCCGGGAACAATCGCCCATCCCAAGGCAACCATCCCGGGAGATACGAGCACGATCAAGCGCTACGATTGGCGAGAGTACATCTTCCTGAATCCGCCTACTTCCGCGGCGATGCCCCGCCATGCGTTTCGACGAAGGCGTCCAGCGCCAGGATCTTCTCGGGGTGTGCATCCAGCCAGACTTTCGTCTGCTCTTCGCTCAGTGGCCGGAGGGAGCGGTAGACGAACGCCTCCAGCAGTTCCACCTTCTCCAGCTCGAGTGCGACCGGCAAGAACTTTGCGCGCGCGAAGTCAGGCTTGGCAGGCGGAGTCTCCTCGCCAAGGAAGCGGACCAGAGCGCCGAGCGCGTCGCGATATTTCTCGACGTCGTTCTTGTCTCGATTCTCGTCCGTTGTCCCCACGGCGGCCGCCATGACGCGCATAAGATCAGCCTGCCTGTAGTCGCCCTCTTCGGTGGAGGCCTCGGGGTCGAACTGGAGGTTGGTCCCACCGTCGCTCTTCACCTCCACGCCGAGCCCGAGCAGCCGCCCGATCGCCAGCGCCGCCGCGGGCGCACGCGAGTCTGCAGGAGCCAGCGTGAGAAAACGGACAAGGGTGAGAATCGCAGGAACCGTGAATCCGGTCTGCTCGAATGCCATTCCCAGGTAAAGGTGAGAGGCAGGATGGGTCGGTCGCAGCAGGACCGAATCCTTCAGCAGCTCCCTGGCGAGTCTCGGCTCCTTGCCACCGAGCCTTGTCACCCCGGCGTTGAAATGCAGCTGGGGATCGTCGGGAAAATCGCGCAGCGCCGCGTCGAAGAGCGCCCCCGCTCGCTTCGGATCGCCAGCGGTGTCGATGCAACTCGCTGCCAGAACATAGAAGTCGCGCTTCAGGCGCTCTACCTTGGCGATCATCGGCTCCGTCAGGGTGGCGCATTCCGCGTACCGCTTCAGCGCCTGAAGCGACAGACCGACCTCGTAGGTGATCGTTGGGTCTCCCGGCTTGAGATCGAGCGCCGCACGATGCTTCTTCAGCGCGCCCTCGAAGTTTCCAGAGTCGTAGAGGTGGACACCCTCATCCAGCAGTTGCTCCGCTGAAGGCGGCTTGGGCTCCCCAGCGGTAGCGAGAGAGGCGCCCGCGAGACTCATAGTGAGAAGAACAAGGGGGGTGGGTCGCATGCGTCAATTCTCACACGGGAGAATCCACGACACTTTCGGGGCCCGAGTTCAGAGGCCTCACCGCTGCTTGCTGTCCAGAAACGCCAGCAACGGCTTCGGGTAGGGCTTACCGTGGGCTTCGCCCTCGGGGATGGGCAGGCTGCGGGAGAGGACGCGAAGGATAGCGGCAATCGATACCAGCCTTGACACTGGTACTCCGTATGGTACGGTCGTCGCCATGGGCGACACACAGAAAATCACCGTGGAGGTACCTATCGAGCTCCTCGCGCAGGCGCGCGCGGCGAGTGGCGAGAACCTGACGGCGACCATTCGCCAGGGACTCCGTCTCGTAGCCGCCGGACAGTCCTTTCGCAACCTCCGCGCACGGCGGGGCAAGGTTCGTCACTGGCCGAAGCTCGCCCTCCTGCGCGCCGACCGGCCATGATCGCCGCCGACACCAGCAGCTGCGTGGCCTACTTCCAGGGCGAAGCGGGCGCGGATGTCGAGCTGCTGGACGACGCACTTCGCCAGAGCCAGCTTCATCTCCCCGCGCCCGTTCTCACCGAACTCCTGTCGAATCCCCGCCTGCCGGCGGCGATGGTCGAAGACCTGCTCGCGCTTCCGCTTCTCGAGCCTTCTCCCGGCTTTTGGGCTCGCGCGGGAAGCCTGCGATGCGCCTTGCTCGCGAAGCACCACAAAGCACGCCTGGGCGACGCCCTGATCGCCCAGCTCTGCATCGATCACAGCGCACGACTGATCTCCCGCGATCGCGACTTCCGAACCTTCGCCGAAGCCGCGAAGCTCGATCTTCTGGCCTAGCTCCGCGCTCTCCGTGAGGTTGGCGGCCAGAGTTTAGGTGCGCCCAGGAGACCGCAGTCGGGGGCTTGGAGCCGGTCGATTGCGGCTTCTTGGCAAATCGAGAGCGGCGGTCGTTCGCTCGCGAGCTCTGGAGGCGGTGTCTGACCGCTCGACCTTCGGTCAGGCGGCGAGCGAGGCGGCGAGGCGCGGGATCGAGACGCGGAAGGTGCTGCCTTCACCCAGCTTGCTTTCGGCCCAGATCGTGCCTCCATGGGCTTCGACGATGCACTTCGAGATGTAGAGACCGAGGCCGAGCCCTCGCCCATCGTGCGCGCCGACTTGCCAGAAGCGATCGAAGATCGCCTCCAGCAGGTCCTCGCGAATGCCGATGCCGGTGTCGGTTACCGCGAAGCGCAGGTCGCCTCCGACCGTCTCGGCGCGGAGCTGGACGTTGCCCCCCTCCGGGGTGAATTTGATGGCGTTGGAGACGAGGTTCGCCAGAATCTGCAGGATTCTGTTGTGGTCGAAGTCGGCCAGGAGCGGTCCCTCGCTGAATTCAATCTCGAGGATGAGGCCCTTTTCTCTCGCCATCGAGGCGAAGGCGTCCGCGATCTCCCGGAGGAGCACCTGGACATCGCCCCTCCTGGGGCGAATGGCGAGTTTTCCGGCGTCGATGCTGACGACGTCGACGAGATCTCCGATCAACCCGCTGATGCGTGCCAGATAGCGTTGAATCCGACTGACGGAGTCGATCGTGCGCCGACCGACCTCCGTGTCCGGTGCACTCTCTTCACCGAGCAGTGCTGTCTCGAGCACGACGCCGCAGAGGAGATTGCGCACGTCGTGGCTGACCATGCCGAGAAAGTCGTCCCGGCTCGCCAGCTGGTCGTCGGCGCGACTTCGCTCCGTCCTGAGATTGCGGTCGGTCCTCTGGCGCTCGAGCGGGAGCAGCGCCGCGAGCGTCCGGTCGAGTTCGGCGCGTTCGCGGCGCAGGACCTCGTCCGCTGCGGCGCGCTCGTCCTGGAGCACACCGTCCTCGAGGGTTCTCTCGCGTTCGATGGTCACCTGCGCGTGGGCCCCAGTGTCGGTGTCCCGCATCGCCAGATCAGCCATGTCGCGCGCCGTCCCCAGCACGGCGTCAGCTTGGTCGCGCGCACGCTCTACGATTTCGTCGGCGATGGCCTCGAGTCCCACTCGCTTCTTCTTCGTCGCCCCATCGACGCTCTCGCGCTCCTCGCGAAGGCTGGTATCCGTGTGCTCACGTTCCGGCTGAAGGTCTTTCGCGTCCGGGTCCATGGTGACATCCTACGCCTGTGCGCTGCGTCGGGCGCGCCGGCGTGCGCTCTCCGCCGCGGCCGGGCGAGCGCGGCCGCGCACGCCCCTAGGTTCCCTCGGCCTCGCGCAGCTCGCGAGAGAGGTGCGAGCGGTCGCAGAAGAGCGTGAGCATGGCCGACCTCGGCTGGAGGTCGAACATCGTCACCGCCGCGACCGGCTGCGCGAGGCGCTCGCGGAAGAGACGGACGTCGAGACCCAGCAACGCGCAGGTGATGATGCGCAGCGTCGCCTTGTGCGAGACCACGAGGACGTTGCCTTCAGCGTGGCGACCGCGGATCTGCTCGATCACCCGCATGGCGCGCGCCGCGACGGCGAAAGCGGTCTCGCCACCGGGAGTCCCGCGGCTGGCGACGTCGGCCGACCAGTGGGCAAACTCCGCCGGGAAGCGCTCACGGACTTCCTCCTGCCTGAGCCCTTCCCACTCGCCGAAAGTCATCTCGGCGAGGCCCGGCTCGAGTGTCGCCTCGACGCCGCCGCGTTCGCAGAGCGGTCCGGCAGTCTGCCGGGCGCGCAACAGCGGGCTGCTGTAGATCGCGCTCCAGGGAACCGCTCCGTAGGCGACGGCGAGCGCCCGCGCCATCGCCTCGCCCTCCGCTGTCAGCGGCGGGTCGGAGCTGCCGGTGAACCGGTTCTCGCGGCTCGATACGGTCTGGCCGTGGCGGACGAGGAAAAGTTGCATCGTCCGCGAGTCTAGCGGCTCCCGCCTTCTCCGACGCTCTGAAGGTCTGCCGGGCGGCACCCCGGTGCTAGCCTGCCGCGCGGAGGAATTTCCATGGATGCGCATTTGAAAGCTTCGCGCCGGTCTTCGTCTGCTGATTCCTGGATCGTTGCGCTCGCGGTCGCGGCGGGCGCGGCTCTCGGTCCCGCCCCGGCAGACGCAGTCCAGTGCCTGAAGGCGGTCTTCTTCGATCTCGGCAATACCCTCATCGACCAGAGCAACCCGTCGCCCTACCCGCTGTTCCCCACCGCGCAGAGCGCCATCGACGCCTTGCAGGCGGCGGGCCTCGAGGTCGGCGTCATCACCAACGTGCCGGCCGGCTGGACGCGGGGCGATCTCGAGGCGCTCCTGCAGCAGCCGGCGTTTCTCGACGAGTTCGATGTCCTCCTCCTCTCGTCGCAAACCAACCCCTTGGTTTCCAAGCCGACTCCGGGCATCTATATCCAGGCCCACGCGCTCCTGCCCGTGGCACCGCCGCCGATCGGCGCCACCGCCTTCGTCGGCGAGACGATCGGCGAGATCGCCAACGCGCAGGTCGCTCCGACGATGGGTGCGCGCGCCGCGGGAATGATCGGCATTCACCTCTCGAGCGCCGCACCGAGCGCGCTCGCCGACTACACGACGGGGACCGCCGACCTCGCCGACATCCTCGACATCGTCGCCGCGACCTGCAACATCTTCAGCGACGGTTTTGAAGCCGAGTCGACCGAAGAATGGAGCGACTGCGGCGGCTGTCCCTGACGCCGAAGTCTTCGCTTCGCGCTCGACGCGCGACGAAAATCTCCGTCGCGCGCGACGTCGAACGAAAAATATTTTCAAGAAACTCTTGCATCTCGCGCGAAAATGTTGACAATGAATGACAAATCAACGCTCTTCCGGAGACTCTTTCCGTTTTCGTCTCTCTCGAGCGAGCGGAAAGTACAGCTCGAGGACCGGAAGGGAGCGATCGCGAGATCGCCTAACCGAGGGAGGTAGCGAATGGCAGCGAAGAAGAAAGCGGCGAAGAAGAAGGCGACGAAGAAGCCGGTAGCGAAGAAGAAGGCCGCAAAGAAGGCCACCAAGAAGCCCGCAAAGAAGGCCACCAAGAAGGCGACCAAGAAGGCGGCCAAGAAGAAGGCGACCAAGAAGTCCACCAAGAAGGCCGCCAAGAAGGCCACCAAGAAGCCTGCAGCGAAGAAGAAGGCGGCCAAGAAGGCCACCAAGAAGCCCGCCGCAAAGAAGGCCGCACCGAAGAAGAAGGCCGCACCGAAGAAGAAGGCCGCCAAGAAGAAGGTAGCGAAGATGGCCGCGCCGGCTCCGATGCCGTCGATGCCGTCGCCGATGATGTAAGCCGGTTTTCCGGCTTACCGGTTCGAGCGGCCCTGGCGAGCGAAGTCAGTCTTCGAAGCCAGGGCCGTGCTGTCTCAGGGCGTTTCGAGTCCTACCACCCGCCGCCTCCACCACCACCCGAGCTGCCGCCACCTCCGCCGCCGCTGCTCCCGCCGCTCGAGCTTGGAGCAGAGACTCCGGACGACATGGCCGTCGCCGCCATCGCCCAGGTCGCCGAAGCGCCGCCGCCGCCAAAAGCGCCGCCACCGCCGCTCCATCCGCCCGAACCGCTCGCGCTGCTTGCGCTGCTCCCGCCCGACATCGAGGAATAGGACGCGGCGCTGCTTTTCGCGAGCCCGCCGAAGCGGCGGAACCAACGCTCCATCCTCGGCGCGAGCCCGAAGGCGAGCAGATAGGGAAACCACCGATCCTCGAGCTGCGGCTGCGAGCTCGCGAGCTGCGCCTCGAAGAAGTCGCGGGCGCGGGCGAGCTCGCGGCGCCGCAAGAGACTCTCGGCGCTCTCGCGGGTCGCGAGCACGTTGGCCTGCGACCGCACCAGACCCAGGGCGAAGAGCAGGCCGCCCGCTAGGTGCAGCGGGTGCGCCGTCGAAAGGCTCGAGAGTCCCCAGAGAGTGCCGGCCATCGCGACCTGCGAGAGCAGCAGACCGAAGTACGGCCCCGCGAGAGCGCCGACGCGTCCCTGGCCGACTAGAGCGCCGATGAAACCCGGAATCGCCCCCACGACGAGGGCCATGCCGATGAAGAAGCAGATTGCGATCGCACCCGAAGCAGGCGTCGCGAGCAGTCGGCTCGCCGCGCCGAGCGCCGTCAGGAGCAGCAGAGCGAAACCGGCGAGAAGCAGCAGCCCGGTCGGACGCCAGGCCGGCTTCGGACTGCCCTCGGCAAATCCCCGCACGCGCTTCAGTCGCTCTTCGACACCGGCGCGAATCTTCGCCGCTGGATCGAAGCCGGTGCCGCGGTAGCGCTTGCGGATCGATTCGGTGTCCGTGATGCTTTCGTTGCCGAACAGACCGTCGATCAACTTCGTTTCGTAGTCGCTCAGGGTCGAGCGGTCCGCCAGCAGCTCGAGGTGGAGGTTCTCGCTGCGGAAGATGCGACCCGAGACCTGGACTGCTGTCTTGAGCTTGCCCTCCTGGGTCAGCCGGGCGAGCGTCGCCGCCACCTCGGCGCTGCCGACGACGCGATCCCACATGGCGCCCACGACCTCCGGCGGCAGCGAGAAAACGTGCTCTTCGAGCCAGGCGCCGTCGAGCGGGTCGTGGGGCTGGACGGCGAACCGCCCGAGGGCGCGGTCGCGGCGGCGTGTCTTCCACAGGAAGGCCTGCGCGCCAACCACGAACGCCACCACGGCGGCGAGGCGCAACCAGTCGGGAAGCTGCGGCGGCGTCGCGTTCGCCGGCAGCCCTTCGCCTTCGAAGGTGAAGTCGGTGGTGAGCACGAAGGCCTTGCCCGGCGCGAGCGGCCCGAGATCCCAGGAGGAGGGCAGGCTGCTCGACGCCCGCCACTCGGGTGCCAGCGTCAGGTGCACGACGAGACGTTCGATGACCCCATCGCGATCGGAGAAGGCGAACTGGTGATCGAGCTGAAAGGAGCGCTCGCCGATCTTTCGCAGCGCTCCCGTGATGCGGTAGTCGAGCCGGTAGTCGAGCTCGCTCGAGTCGTATGGCGGATCGGAGGGCAGGCGGCTGCGCCAGCGCAGCGTGTCGCTCGAAGTCCAGTCGAAGCGGTCGAGGTGGTCGAGGTCGCCGGCGACGAGCTCCGTGCCGCCGACTCCGCCCGGGTCGAGCCGAACGATCCGGTCGAGCGTCAGCCGCTGCCCGTCGCCCAGCCGGAACTTTCGTTCGCCGCCGTTCCACTCGCCGGTCATGACCATGCGCTGCACTTCGGAGATCGCCAGCGTCCCATCGGTCTCGAGGCGGGCCTCGACTTCGAACGATCGCCAATGGAGCTCCTTGGCGGGAGCTCCGGCGGAGAGCGCCCACGAAACGGACAGGGCGAGTGCGGCTGCAAGTCGGGTGCGGCGGCTGACCATCGAGTCCTCCGGCGGTCTTCGGCGTCTTTTCATATACTACGCGCCGCCGGATCTCCGGCCCACCTCCCGCCCGCAAGGAGACGCACGTGAACCGATCGACTCCCCTTCTCGCCGCAGTGCTCCTCCTGAGCTCGACCGCGCTCGCCTTCGCCGCCGACAAGCCGAAGGCGCCGTTCGAGGTCA
>JBDSRU010000032.1:0-2772 GCA_039929145.1 Thermoanaerobaculia bacterium | reverse complement strand
CAGATCTGCGTCTTCTTGGCGAAGGAGAAGAGATCCGGCTCGACGCCGAAGTGCTCGAACGACCACCACTTTCCGGTGGTTCCGAACCCGGTCTGGACTTCGTCGAAGATGAGCAGGAACTCGTGCTCGTCGGCGAGCTGCCGGAGCTTGTGCAGGAACTCGGCGCGGAAATGATTGTCTCCGCCTTCGCCCTGGATCGGCTCGACGATGAGCGCGGCGATATCGTGCCCGTGAAGGGCCACCGCGCTCTCGATCTCGGTCACCGTCTTGCGCTCGAGCGCCATCGTCGCTTCGAGACTCTCCGGTGTGAGCGGGAAGTGCAGCATCGGATTGGAGACCCGAGGCCACGGAAACTTGGGGAAGTACTGGGTCTTCCTCGGATCGGCGGTGTTGGTGAGCGACAGGGTGTAGCCGCTGCGGCCGTGGAAGGCCTGCCGGAAGTGCAGGATCTGCGAGCCGCCCTCGGGCCGTCCGGCGGCGAGGTTCTTGCGCACCTTCCAGTCGAAAGCGACCTTGAGCGTGTTCTCGACCGCGAGAGCTCCACCCTCGATGAAGAACAAACGGGTGCGGAAAGCCTCCGGAACAGTGCGAGAGAAGGTCTCGACGAACTCGGCCATGTAGGTGGTGTAGATATCGGAGTTGGCCGGCTTGTTGAGCGCTGCGGGCAGGATGCGCTGGGCGAACTCAGGGGTGGTCAGCTTGGGGTGGTTGAACCCCAGAGGAGAAGTGGAGAAGTGGCCGAAGAAGTCGAGCACGTCCCGCCCGCGAACGGCGTCGTGCAGGAAGACTCCGTGGCTCTTCTCGATGTCCTGAACCATGTGGTAGCCGTCGACGAGGATGTGGCGGGAGAGCACCTCGCGGACCTCTTGCGGCGTGCAACGAATGGAGTTGTGGACGGTCGTCGTCATCGGAGCCTCGCGTCGATCTGGCTTCTTTAAGTCATTGATTCAAAAGGCAGGAGAACCTACGCAGGGAAGTTGAAGCGGCTTCAGCCTATCAATCCTCCGGGCGGCCGGTCAACGCGCTGCCGTGCGTGACAGGCCGGAGTTCAAGTCGGCGGAAGTCTCGGCGAGCATCACCCGGTTCCGCCCCGCCTCCTTGGCGCGGTACATCGCCGAGTCAGCGAGCCGCAGGAGCTGGCTCTTGGCGACCGCCAGGCTGTGCTCCTTGGCGACATGACGCGAAAGCGTCGCCACGCCAATCGAGCAAGATAGGCCCGAGAGGAAGAGCGGGTCCGGTTGGATCTCGCCCGGCGCATCGCAGAAGACGGCGCGCTCGACGTCGGCCCGCAGGCGCTCGGCGATCGCCATCGCCTCGGTGGCGGACGCTTCCGGAATGACGATCACGAACTCGTCTCCGCCGTAGCGTGCCACGAGCGCGCGCGCCAGACCGACCGAGCGCCGGAGGAGCTGTCCGGCTTCGCGCAGCACCTGCGAGCCAGCGAGATGCCCGTGTTTGTCGTTGACCAGCTTGAAGTAGTCGAGATCGAGGAACAGCAGCGACAGGTCGCTCTCTTCCGGACGGCACCTGGCGAGGGTCTGTTCGAGCACCGAATGCAGGTAGCGGTCGTTGTAGAGCCCGGTGAGGTTGTCGCGCTTCGCGGCCTCCTGCGCGAGCCTGCCGTCGAGGACGTTCTGGATCGAGATCGAGATGTAGTCGGCGAAGATCTCGAGCAGGTCCCTTTCCTGGTCGCTGTAGGAAGAGGCCCCGCGCCGGTTGACCAGTTCGAGAACGCCACAAACGTCGGTACCGATTCGAATCGGGATCGCGACCAGAGATTGGGTGCGGTATTGGGTTTCGGCGTCGATCGAGCCGTCGAAGAACTCGTCCGAGGCGACATTTTTCGACGAATAGGCCCGGCCAGAGAGGTAGACGTGTCCGGCGATGCCCTGATCGGCTGGCAAGGTCTGCCCGACAAGCAACTGCGCCTTGTCACCGAAGGCGGCGAGGAATGTGAGGCGGTTGCGGCTCCGATCCACCTGTTTGATGCGCGGATTATCGAGCAGGATCGATCCCGCCTCCGAAGGCACGAACTCGTCCGCCTTGCGCAGCACCTCGACGAGATTGTCGGCGAGACTCATCTCGGGCTCGAAGTGCGGCGCGGACGCACGTCGGCGTTCGAGGAATTGCTCGAGAGCGTGAGGGTCGAGGCTGAAGACTTCGCTCATGACGAAGCTCTCATGACGCTGGAATAAGGCGGTCGAAACATACCAGAAGTGGCGCCAGATACTTGTGCAACCGCTCAGCGCAGGGCGCGGGCGAGGCGGCGCGCACGCGCCAGGGCCTCGGCCCGGAGCTCCTCGGCCGTCCGTCGTTTGCAGATGCCGGGCAGCGCCCGCCTCACGGCGTTCCTGCGGGGTCAACTGGCCGGTGAGGACCGAACCCGGCTCTTGGCCGGAGACTCCGGGGATCTGGCCTCGCTCCGCCTCCCGCTGATGGTGTGGGCCGCGATCATCCTCATCCTCGTTGTCGGCACCCGGCACTTGTTCTCAAGCCCGTTCCCACTGATCGGGGAGCTGGCTCCCATCCCCGGACCCGGTCGGATGTTGGGTCAGTTCTTCAGCGGATGGCGAGGTTCGGGGCTGGGGAGCGAGTCGCCCGCCCCGCCCGCCTTTGCCCTCCTTGGCTTCGGGGGCGCAGCCCTGCTCGGTGGGGTCGGCCTGCTGCAGAAGATCCTCGTTCTGGGGATGCTTCCTGTGGGGGTGTTGGGGGCTCATCGGTTGGCTCGGCAACTGGGTTCTCCACGGGCGCGTCTCGTGGCCGTCGTTGTCT
>JBDSRU010000031.1:0-4096 GCA_039929145.1 Thermoanaerobaculia bacterium | reverse complement strand
TTCGCGCACACCGGCGATTTCGATGGCGACGGAGCGGCGGACCTGCATGTCCAGCGCGGCTCGCAGAACTGGGTTCGCTACAGCACCGGCAGCGCGGCTGTGATCAACTTCGGCCTCGGGACCGACCTTCTCACGATGCAGGATTACAGCACCGGCATCGACGACGACATCATCGCGATGCGCTCCTCCCTCTGGTTCGTGCGGAACTCGGCAACCGGCGCGGTGTCGCCCTATAGCTTCACCTGGGGACCGACGACCGGCCGAACGCGGGTGCCGGCGGATTACGATGGCGACGGGCTGGCCGATATCGCCGTCTACATCCAGTCCAACGGTTTCTGGTGGGTACACCGCACGTCCGACAACGCTACGGTCCTGTACAAGTGGGGCGGACAGGCGGGCGACCTCGCCGTGAACGGCTTCGCGGTCAACTAGTCCGGGATCGCAGGTCGGCGCCCGGGGCCCGGTCCCGGTGAGAGAGGACGGGCAAGCGTGGCGGTCATCCTCGGGCTGAACGCCTATCATCCGGGCGCTTCGGCCGCTCTGGTCGTCGACGGTGTTCCTCTCGCCGCGGTCGCCGAGGAGCGGCTCAACCGGATCAAGTACTACGGCAACTTTCCGGCGCGCGCCGTGCGGCTTTGCCTCGAGATGGCCGGGCTCGAGCTCTCCGATGTCGATGCCGTCGCAGTCGGTCGCGACTCGTCGGCCAATGTCGCGCGCAAGGTCGAGTACACCCTGCGGCACCCTTCGAAACTGCTCAACTTGCTGCAGATCCGCAGCAAGGCGACCCGGCTCGACGACTTGCCTACCGTGTTGGCGAGCGAGTGCGGAGTGGAGCGCGGCGCGCTTCGTTTCGCGGTCCACCACGTCGAGCACCACCTCGCCCACACCGCGAGCGCCTACTTCTCCTCGCCCTGGGAGCACTCTGCCGGGATCACCGTCGACGGCTCGGGCGACTTCGTCACCTGCCTGATGAGCGAGTGCGAAGGCGCCGCCATCAAGCCGGTGCACCGGATCTACGTGCCGCATTCCCTGGGATCGTTCTACACCGCGGTCTGCCAGTACATCGGCTTCGGTTGCTACGGCGACGAAGGCAAAGTCATGGGACTCGCGCCGCTCGGGAGCGACCGCTACGCCGACTTCTTCGAGGAGCTCGTGACCTTCACTGCTCGCGGTTTCGAGCTCGACGCCCGCTCTTTCCTGCCCTTCGGTGACAACCAGGGCATCCGCCTGGATGAGCGCGGCGAGCTCGCGATCGACCACCTCTATACCGACCGCTTCCCCGAACGCTTCGGCGCAGCCCGCCAACCGGAAGGCGAGATCACCGATCGCGATCGCGATCTCGCCTTCGGCTTGCAGCAGCGCTTTGAGGCGGCCTACATGCATCTGCTCAACGAGTTGCACCGCCTCGTGCCGAGCGAGCGGGTAGCGCTCGCCGGAGGCTGCGCTCTCAACAGCGTCGCGAACGGTAAGCTCTTCGACCAGACGCCGTTTCGCGAGACGGAGATCCACCCCGCGGCCGGCGACGAGGGGCTCGCTCTCGGCGCGGCGCTCTACGCCAGCAACGTGCTGCTCGGCGAAGGCAAGCGCTGGCGAATGACGAGCGCCGCGCTCGGTCCGGAGTACGGCGCTCCACGGATCGCGCGGGCGCTCACGGCGGCGGGCCTCGACGCGCAACCGCTCGAGCGCGACGAACTCCTGCATCAGACCGCCATCGAGATCGCCTCCGGAAAGGTGGTCGGCTGGTTTCAGGGCCGCATGGAGTGGGGCCCGCGCGCGCTAGGCCACCGTTCGATCCTCGCCCATCCCGGCCTGCCGACGATGAAGGCGACGCTCAACTCGCGGATCAAGCACCGCGAGAGCTTCCGCCCGTTCGCGCCCTCGGTGCTGGCGCATCGCCAGTGCGAGATCTTCGAACAGAGTCATCCGTCGCCCTACATGACGCATGTCTACAAGATTCGCTCCGCCTGGCGCGAGCGCCTGTGCGCGGTCAACCATGTCGACGACACCGGGCGGTTGCAGACCGTGAGCCGGGAGCAGAATCCACTCTATTTCGATCTCATCGCCGCCTGCGAGCGTCTGACCGGCCTGCCAGTCGTCCTCAATACCAGCTTCAACGAGAACGAACCGATCGTCTGCGAGCCGGAGGAGGCGATCGACTGCTTTCGGCGCACGCGGATGGACGTCCTCGCGATCGGTCCATACCTATGCCGCAAACCGCCGGAACTCTGAGGGTAGCGATCGGCGCGCCGGTCGGCGGCCGGGCGTTGTTCGTCGACCGCGAAGGGACGCTTTTCGCCGCCAGCGGCTATCGCATCGTGCGCTCGGCGGATGGGGGCGTGACGTGGGCCGCCGACGGCCATCTCCCCGAGTCCGACTGGAAGAGACTCGCCTCACGGAATCGCCTTGCGGCCCGCCTGTTGCGCCGCCAGGTCGCCGCCTTCGCCGTCCTCGGCGACGGCACGCGCATCGCGGTGGGCCGCGAGGGGATCTTCCGTGCGCCACGCGGCGAGCCGTGTTTCGAGCTCACTTTTCGCGTCGAGCGCGGCTCGCGGCCGCTTCATCTCGCGATCGACTCGCGGGAACGGATCCTGTTCGGAGAGTACGGCGAGCTCGGCGGCGAGGAGGTACGCATCTACGTCTCCGAAGACGGCGCGCGCACCTTCGAGGTTGCATTCACTTTTCCACGCGGTGCCATCCGCCACGTCCACAATGTGATTCCCGACGGAGATCGTTGCTGGATCCTGTGCGGCGACTACGGCACCCAAGCCGGGATCGGCAGTTTGTCGGGCCGCTTCGAACACGTCGATTGGCTGTGCCGCGGTGAACAGAGCTTTCGCGCCGTGAGCGCTCTGATCAGCCCGGATGCCCTCACCTATGGTACCGACAGCGATCGCGAGCGCAACTTCATTGTCCGGCTGGAAAAGAGCAGCGGACGCCTGACACGCCTGCTCGAAGTCGAGGGAAGCTCGCTCGCCGCGACCTCGTTCGGCCCGCTGCAGCTCATCGCCACCTGCGTCGAACCCAATCCCCAGTGCCCTTCGCCTTGCGCCTGCCTCTACGGCAGCCTCGACGGCGAACGCTGGGAGCGGCTCGCCTCCTATCGCAAGGACGGCTGGCAGCCGACCCTCTTTCAGTTCGGGACCCTCGTGTTGCCGGTGTCGCGCTGCACGGCTCCAAGCGGCTTCTTCAGCGGCCAGGCCCTGCGTGGCTTCGACGATCGTCTGTCGACGCTGACGCTCGCGAGCCACTGAGGAGTCGTGTCGCCGGTGCCGGCCTCACGGCTGGGCTGCGCGACGTGCCGTCACATAGATGCTGTCGGCGAAACCGCGCATCCATGGCAGAGCCCGGCTCAGCCGCCGCAGCGCCGTCGAGGCGCGCACCACGAGGCGGTATTTCCACGGCAGCAGATCGACGTCGCTCGCCTGGATGCCGAGACCGAAGTAGGCGTCCACCGAGAGCTCGGCGGGTCCGATGAGGCGCGAGAAAGCGTCGCGCATTTCGCCGAGGCGCCAGTACCGGATGTGATGGAACCGGACCGGCGCGCGGAAGCCGCGGCGGGCGAAGTTGTAGAGGCTGCGGATGCCGAAGAGGTGGGGCATCTGAACGAGGCCGACGGCACCGGCCTTGAGCACGCGACCGAGCTCGGCCAGGGAGAGAAGGGCCTTGTCCTTGTCGATGTGCTGCAGCACTCCGTAGCAGAAGCCGGCATCGAACGTCGCTGGCGGAAACGGCAGAAAGCGACAGTCGGCCACTACGAAGCGGCCGCGCAGCTGGAGCTGATCGAAGACTCGGCGCGCCGTCATCACCGCGCCGAGCGAGGGGTCGATTCCGACCACATCGTAGCCGAGGCGTGCCGCCGCGACGCTCCACCGGCCCCAGTTGCAGCCAATGTCGAGCAGGAGCGCCCCCTGGGCGCGCGGTAGACGCAGCTCGGGAATCGGATAGCGCTCCAGGCGGCCGATCAGCGGATCGTAGAGCCGGCCGCAGGTCTTGCCGACCGACATCTGCACCACCGGGTCGACGGGCCGTCGCGGCAGATGCTCCAGTGCCTGGACCTCCTCCGGATCGATGCCGAGCGTGTCGGCGAAGGGGATGC
>JBDSRU010000030.1:0-11472 GCA_039929145.1 Thermoanaerobaculia bacterium | reverse complement strand
CCAACGTGGCGGGCAATCTGGACCGCGCCTGGGTGGGTCGGGTGGACCGGATCTTCGGCGACGACTTCGAGCTCGAGTCGACCTGCCGCTGGTGATCCCTGCCCGCACAAGAGCTGGACCAGACGCTGGTGAGCGACCGAGAGCGCCCTCGGATCCATGTTAGGGTCCACTGCTCAACGATCTCAGGCACTTCGGGAGGCGCTCTCGTGTGCATCCGGACAGTTCGCCGCACCTCGCCTCGAGGCCGTTGGGCTCCCGCCCGAGCCGCGAGTGCGGAAGTTCTTCTGCTCGGGGCCCTTCTTTCCTGTCCACTCTCGGCAGTTCCCTGCACGGTTCCCGGCACGCACGCCGACTTGCGCTGTGCCGTCGCGGATCCGTCCTGTACCGACATCGCGCTAGCGACTGGCACGTTCGTTGTCGATCAGTTGGCCATCGAGCGGGATCTCGTTCTCCACGGTGCCGGCCCGAACTCGACCACGATCGTCGGGCAGCTCTCGATCAGCGGCGCGACCAGCGACGTCACGCTCACCGGCCTCCGCCTCGATTCCACCGGTCTGACGGCCGGCGGCTGCACTGAGCCCGCGCTCACGACCTCAGGCGGTGCTCGCGTCACGAGCGGGGCGGGACTCGTAGTGGTGGACCAGGTTCCCGCTGGCTCTTGTCGGCTCTTCTTCGAAGGTTTTGAAGGTGGAAGCCGGTGTGCCTGGACTTTTTCGACGCCCTGAGCGCTCCGAACCGGACTCGATATGCGGCCAGCTTCGAGGCTTGAAAGCACACGGTCCTGTCGGTATCTGACCGCGGAGCCTCCATGGAGAAACGAACGATGGCTACTCGCACTCTTGCAATCGCACTCTTCCTGACCTCGATTCTGACGCTCGGTGTTCCGGCTTCGAGTGCGGCCGCGTCGGGTTCGGGGCAACCCCGGCCGGCTATCCCGATCTCTCCGGGCGAGACGGCCAGGGAAGTCGAGACCTCAGGCTCGTGCCCCACCTTCAGCTGGAGTCCGGCTCCGAATGGCGGCGACAGCGAAATCGCGATCTACGAGCTTCGCGAAGGGAATGACGGCGTGGAGCCCGTACGGGTGCTTTCACGCCGCTTCCCGTCGGGCGCCACCTCCTGGACGCCCGCACGAGCAGAGTGCCTGCCGGCGGGAGGTCGGTTCGCCTGGATCGTCCGTTCCGTCGCGGAAGGAGATTCCGTCTCGGGGGAGTGGTCCGCGGCGCGACGGTTTTCCATTCCTGCAAGTCCCTCAAACGACGAGGTCGCGGCGGCGCTCGAAGTGCTGCGGCACCACTTCGAGGCCGGCAGTGCGGCGGAGCCTTCGAACGGCAGTGCCGCCATCGATGTTCCTTCCCGCCAGGCTCCCGCGACCCGCAGCGCGGCGTCTTCGTCGCACGTCCCTGATGGGGTGGCGGGGAGCGCCGCCATTCGCGGCGAGCTTGCCGGAGGGTCTGGCGAAACCTACGGTGTCCTTGGCATTTCGAACTCGGCGGCGGGAGCAGGCCTCGCGGCGATCAACACCGCGAACGGTGCCGACGTGCGTCTCGACGGCTCGGCGGCGGGGGCGACCGATCTGGCGCTCAGCGAGGCCGGCATCGACCGCAGTTCCCCGGGCAGCGAGACCTTTGACATCCGCAACTCCGGGGCCGGCACGATGACGCTGCGGGTGGACGGCCAGACCGTGCTGACGTCTTCCGCGCTGGACTGGAATGGCCTTGCCAACATTCCGGCCGGATTCGCCGACGGTATCGACGACGACACCGTTTACTCCGCCGGGAACCAGCTAACGCTTTCAGGCGCCACGATGGATGTCGTGGAAGGCGCCGGCTCCGGTCTCGATGCCGACACGCTCGACGCGCTGGACTCTTCCGACTTCGTGACGACCTCTACTCTCAACTGGGCCTCCGTACGGCGCAGGTTCTACTTGACGACCGCTCCCTCCACAGGCAACGGGGCGTTGACTGCCTGCACCGAGCCAGGGTTTCACATGGCCTCGTTGTGGGAAATCTGGGACGTTTCGAATCTCGTCTACGATGCCGCAGGCATGGTCCTTACCGACTCGGGCAGCGGCCCGCCTGCTGGAACTACTGGCTGGGTGCGGACCGGATACGCCTCGAGCGGCGGGACCGGAATCGGAACGGCCAACTGCAATGCCTGGACGAGCGCGTCCCTATCTTTCAATGGCACCGTTGTCTATCTGAGCGGGACGTGGGGGGACTTCACCAACGATGACGGCGCCGCAGAGGTGGCGTTTCGGATGAGCCCCTGGCGAGCGACTTCCAACACCTGCAACTTTCCTAACCCCGTCTGGTGCGTCCAAGACTGAGCAGGCCAGCTCGCGTCAAGGTCTGCTTCCCGATCTCGCCGCAGCGCGGCGTAACCGCCTCGCATGTCAAGCTTTCCGGCCTCACGGGGGCGCCTCCGGGCGCCTGCCCGATGGTATAGTTCCGCCCGGCGGAGGCTCCAAAAGGGGACCCGAAAACGGATGGGGGTGGCAAGGATGTCCGAGTCCGTACCTTCCAGCACGACGGAAGTTCAGATCTTCGGCGCCACGTACCATATCCGGGGGGGCCACGACGGGGGCAATCTGGCCGAACTGGCCGCTCAGGTCGACCGCAGAATGCGCGAACTGGCGGGTCACGCCGTGACGGCGGACACCGGCAAGCTGGCCATTCTCGTGGCGCTGAACCTGGCGGATGAACTCTCCCGGCGCGAGCAGCATGCGGTTGGGGAGCGGAGCGAGATCGAGACGCGAGTGATGGAGCTGACAGAGAGGCTCGAGGAAGTTCTTAAGGTCTGACTTTCGCGGGTTTCGAGCAGCTTGGGAAGGGTGCAGGACCAGAGACATTTTACGGCATCCTCTGAGGGGACCGTGACGAGCCGACGCACTGTAGAACCAACATTGCTACTCAGGGAGTCCGATATCCGCGCGGCCCGTGCCTGCCCGGCTTCGACCGGGACGCTGACGGCCGCTCATGAGGACACCCACCTGACGCGTTTCAGGTTCTAAACGCAGCGTCTCGCTCGGTTCCCCAGAGGGTGCCACTTTCCTTCTGGCACTCGAAGTTCGCGGCCTCGCCCCGATACGCATCATGAATGTGGGGTGAGCTCATGATTCCGGCTCTATGGATCGCGGTCGCCGCGATTGTCATCACTGCAGCCGTGCTGGCCTACGGGTGGTCGAGGATTCGCCACGCCGGTGAGAAACGCCTCGCCGAGGCCGAGCGCGAAGCCAACCGTATGCGCGAGGAGGCGCGGCGGGACAGCGAAGCCAAGCTCAAGGAAGGCGAGCTCGCGGCCAAGGAGAAACTTCTCCAGGCGCGCACCGAGTTCGAAACCGCGTCGCGCGCCCGTCGCGGCGAGCTCGAGACCCTCGAGCGCCGCCTCACCCAGAAAGAAGACAGCCTCGACAAACGGCTGGGCGAGCTCGACCAGCGCGACAAGGAGCTCGTCGGCCGTGACCGTACCGTCTCCGGGCGCGAGAAGGATGTCGTCGGCAAGGAGGCCGAGGTCGAGCGCCTGGTCGGCGAGCAGCGCAACCGCCTCGAGCAGATCGCCGGCCTGACCGCCCAGGCTGCCAAGGACGAGCTCACCCGCGGCCTCGAGAACGAGGCGCGGATCGACGCCGCCCACCTGGTCAAGCGCATCGAGGACGAAGCCCGCGAGCAGGGCAATCGCAAGGCGCAGTGGCTGATGGGTCTCGCGGTCCAGCGCCT
Source organism: Thermoanaerobaculia bacterium (assembly GCA_039929145.1). Taxonomy (GTDB): domain Bacteria; phylum Acidobacteriota; class Thermoanaerobaculia; order Multivoradales; family JAGPDF01; genus JAGPDF01. Next base: position 7,756 of record JBDSRU010000030.1, on the reverse strand, counting down.
GGCATCGGACTACATTTCGGAGACCACGGTCTCGGTCGTCGAGCTGCCGAGCGACGAGATGAAGGGCCGGATCATCGGCCGCGAGGGGCGCAACATCCGCGCTCTCGAGCTCGCGACCGGCATCGATCTGATCGTCGACGATACGCCCGAAGCGGTGATCCTTTCGGGCTTCGACCCCTACCGCCGCGAGATCGCCCGCGTCTCGCTCGAGCGCCTGATCGCCGACGGCCGCATCCATCCGGCGCGCATCGAAGAGGTGGTCGAGAAGGTCAAGGCCGAGTTCGAGCAGCGCATCCAGCAGGAAGGCGACGCGGCTCTCCTCGAGCTCAAGATTCCAGGCATGCACCCCGAGCTGGTGAAGCTCATGGGGAGGCTGCGCTACCGCTACTCCTACGGCCAGAACGTTCTGCAGCACTCCAAGGAGGTGGCCTTCCTCGCCGCCACGATGGCGGCCGAGCTCAAGGTCAACGTCACGATCGCCAAGCGCGCCGGTCTCCTGCACGACATCGGCAAGGCGATCGACCGCGAGGTCGATGGCACCCACGTCCAGCTCGGGATCGAGCTCCTGCGCAAGTACGGCGAGTCGGAAGAGGTCGTCCACGCCATGGCCTGCCATCACGGCGACTTCGACCCGCAGACCGTTGAAGCGGTGCTGGTGACCGCCTCGGACGCCCTCTCCGCGGCCCGGCCCGGCGCCCGTCGCGAGGTCCTCGAGACCTACGTCAAGCGCCTCGAAAAGCTCGAAGAGATCGCCAACAGCTTCAAGGGCGTGCAGAAGAGCTTCGCGATCCAGGCCGGCCGGGAAGTCCGGATCATCGTCGACAGCGGCAAGATCGGCGATGAGCAGGCGATCTGGCTGTCGAAGGACATCGCCAAACGGATCGAGGCCGAGCTCACCTATCCGGGCGAGATCCGGGTCACCGTCATCCGAGAGACGCGCGCCGTCGAGTTCGCTCGATGAAGCTCCTTTTCGTCGGCGACGTGATCGGCAAGCCCGGGCGCCAGGCCTTGAAGCGCCTGCTTCCGAAGCTGGTCGACGAGCACCGGGTCGACTACGTCGTCGTCAACGTCGAGAACATGGCGGGCGGTTTCGGCGTGACTCCGGAGACGTTGAGCGAGCTCGACGACCTGCCGATCCATGCGCTGACCACGGGCAACCATGTCTGGGACAAGAAGGAGGTCCTCGACATGCTGGTGCACGAGCCGCGGCTTCTCCGGCCGGCGAACTACCCGGAGGGCAATCCGGGGCGCGGAGTCCATATCGGCGAGACCTCGGCAGGTGTGCGGGTCGCGACGATGAATCTCGAGGGCCAGGTCTTCATGAAGAACCTGGACTCGCCGTTTCGTGTCGCCGACCGCTTGCTCGCCGAGCTCGACAAGAATGTCAAGGTCGTCTTCGTCGATTTTCACGCCGAGGCGACGAGCGAAAAGCAGGCTCTGGGAATCTATCTCGACGGCCGCGTGAGCGCCGTCGTCGGCACGCACACCCATGTGCCGACCGCCGACCAGCGCGTCCTTCCGCTGGGAACCGCCTTTCTCACCGACGCCGGCATGACCGGTCCCTACGAAGGTGTCATCGGATTCCGCTCGGACCGGGTGCTGCAGCGTTTCCTCACCCAGACGCCGGCTGCGTTCGAGGTCGCCAAGCGCGACGTGCGCCTGGCGGGCGTGCTCATCGACATCGACGAGTCCACGGGACGAGCCCGAGGCATCGATCGCTTCCTGGTGCCCGACGTGGCAGCCTGACGCAGGAGTCCGGAAAATGGCCGCGAAAAACCCCACCCTCGACGCCCTTCGCGCCGCGCCGGGACGCAAACAGCTCTCGGTCATCGTCACGACGTACAACGAGGAGATCAACGTCGCAGAGTGCCTCGAGTCGGTGCTCTGGGCGGACGAAATCGTGCTCGTCGATTCGTTTTCGACCGATCGCACGGTGGAGATCGCACGCTCGTTTCCGATCACCGTGCTGCAGCGCCAGTATTTCGGCTCCGCGGCGCAGAAGAACTGGGCTCTCGACCGCGTGCAGCACGAGTGGGTGCTGATCATCGACGCCGACGAACGGGTTCCCGAGGCGCTGGCGCGCGAAGTTCTCTCCGTGCTCGCCTCCGACCCCGCGATCAACGGGTTCTACATCCGGCGCGAGAACATCTTCATCGACAAGGTGATCCGGCACTCCGGCTGGTCGACCGACAAGGTCGTGCGCCTCTTCCGGCGCGACAAGGGGCGCTATCCGAATCGTCGCGTGCATGCCGATCTCGAGATCGCCGGCCCGGTGCCGGTGCTCAGGAATCCGTTCCTGCACTACACCTTCCGGACCTTCGACCAGTACTTCGGAAAGTTCCTGAACTATGCCGAGTGGGGCGCGGCACAGGCCTTCCGCGACGGCCGCAAGGCCGGTCTGGTGGAGATGGTCCTGCGGCCCTGGTGGCGCTTCATGCGCACCTATTTTTTTCAGCTGGGCATCCTGGACGGCATGCACGGCCTGGTGCTGTGCTCGCTGCAGTCGTTCGGTGTCTTTCTGAAGTACGCCAGGCTCTGGGAGTACCGCATCCGCGAGGCGCGCGGCGAGAAAGTCGCCCTGCCCGCCTTCGACGACAGCGAAGCGACCTGGAAGCGTCCGACCGACTCCGATCCGCCGGTCGAAGAGGATCCGAGGTAGCCCGCCAGGGCTCGCTAGGGAGCGGCCGTCGATGAAGGAGCCGGGCCGGCCTCTGGCGCCGGGTAGCCGGTCGCGAGCAGCACGTAGCCGTCCTCACGCTCGGCGTCGCGAGCCACCTCGCCCAGAGCGAGCGGTGTCGCGAGCTTGGCGAGCGCCGGCCGGGTGATCAGCAGCCAGACCCTGCCCTCGCGGCGGGCGAAAGCCTGAAGCTCCTCCTCGGAAGACGGAGTCTCGGCGAAGCGCCGGGTGTGGAAGACGAACCTCGGATCGAGCCGCGGGTAGATGGCGTAGGGCTCCCCGGGCGCTGCGAGGTGGGTGAGTTGCTCGGCGAGCGGGCGCGCGCTTTTCAGCCGGTCGAAGCGCGGCAGAACGAGCAGCACCGCCACGATGGCGGCGGCGCCCATGGCGGTGGCGAGAGCGCCGACCAGCCTCCCCGGTTGACCACGGCGGCCGAGGAGCCAGCCGGCGAGCGCGCCCGCGAAGAGCAGCCCGACGAGCAGCGCAAGCTCCGTGGGGAGCCCCGGACCGAGCGGCTCGAACCGGGCGACGAGCTTCGCCACGCGGTCGGGCCGCTGGCGCTGCAGGACGATCCAGGCGATCGGAATGGCCGCGAACAGCGCCGCGAGGAGCGCCGCCGGTACCAGCGCGAAGCGCCGCAGGCGATGCCAGCTGTTGGCGATCTCGCTCATCGACCAGGCGACGATCATCGCCATCGCGGGAAACATCTGCAGCACGTAGACCGTGCGCTTGGCCGGCGAGAGACTGAAGAAGAGCACCGTGACGGCCATCCAGCAGAGAGCGAAGAGATAGCCGCGGCGCTCGTTCGCGGTCGCGCGCCGCCAGCCGAGCCAGAGGGCTCCGGGCAGGAAGAAGAACCAGGGCATGAAGTCCGCCGGCACGGTGGTCAGGTAGTAGTAGAACGGTTGGAAGTGGTGCCACGGGTCGGCGAAGCGAGTAACGTTCTGCTTGATGACCAGAGTCTCGAGGTAGCCCATGCCACCGGTCACCGCCGCCGGACCGAGCCAGAGCAGCACGATGCCCGCCCAGATCGCCAGCCCCGAGCCGATGCGCATCTCGCGCAGGCGCGAGCGCTCGCGGGTCAGCACCGCGAAGGCGACGATCGCGAGCAGCGGCGGCAACAATCCCACCGGCCCCTTGGCGAGAGTTCCGAAGCCGGCGGCGACGAAGAACAGGCGGAAGAAGCCAGGCCGGTGCTCGATCCAGCCGCGGACGAAGAAATACATTGCCAGCGTGACGAGCGCCAGCAGAAGCATGTCGATCTGGCCGACCCGCGCCTGCCAGAGGATGCGTCCTGAAGTGGCCAGGATGGCGACCGACCACCAGGCCACGCGGCGATCGAACAGTCGTCTGGCCAAGCCGAAGAGCAGGAAGAGGGTGGCAATCGCGGCGAGGAGGGATGGCAGCCGCGCTGCGACCGGACTCACCTCGCCGGTGGCGAGCGCGGCCGCGCCGATCGCCCAGAACAGCAGCGGCGGCTTCTCGGAGTAGACCTTGCCGTTCAGGTGCGGCACGAACCAGTCGCCTCCGGCGCGCATCTCGCGCGTGACTTCGGCGTAGCGCGGCTCGTCCGGATTCCACAGGTCGCGCCCGCCGATTCCCGGGAGGAAGAGGACGAGGCCGAGCAACAGCAAACCCAGACGCTCGAAGAGACTCATCGCGGGCGCTCCGGCGCGATCTCTTCGACGTTGCCCCGGGGGATCCAGCGCGTGCGCATCCAGCGCACCGCCATCAGGTCGGCGAGCGCACGAAAGAGCCGGTTGCCGATGCCGTATTTGGCGGTGCCGTGCAGGCGCGGTCGATGGTTCACCGGGATCTCCGCCAGGCGGGCGCCGTTCCAGCGCACCAGGGTCGGCAGGAAGCGATGCATGCCATTGAACAGTGGCAGGCCGTTGAGCACCTCCCGGCGGTAGGCCTTGAGCGAACAGCCGACATCGCTCACCTGTTCGTCGGTCGCCCAGTTGCGGACGCTGTTGGCCACCCGCGACGAGATCCGCCGCACCCAGCTGTCCTTGCGTCGTTGGCGGATCCCCGAAACGGCGTCGCAGTCGCTCGCGGCGGACGAGGGCCCCAGCCGGGCGAGCAGCGCCGGGATGTCGGCCGGGTCGTTCTGGAGATCGGCGTCGAGCGTCACCACGATGGCGCCGCGCGCCGCCGCGAATCCGGCGGCGAGGGCGGCGGACTGGCCGGCGTTGCGGTGATGGCGCAAAATGCGCACGGTCCTGTCCTGCGCAGCGAGAGTCGTGAGCACCCCGAGGCTGCCGTCGGTCGAACCGTCGTCGACGAACAGGCTCTCCCAACTCACCGCCATGGGCGCGAGCACGCGGCGAATCTCCGCCGCGAGGACAGGGAGATTTTCCGCCTCGTTGTAGAGCGGAATGACGAGCGAGAGGTGGGGCTCCGCCTCGAGGGTCACTCCCAGGCTTTCCAGGGCGCGCGTCCCGACTTCCAGAGCTCGTTCAAGTGCAGCCAGTCGCGGTAGGTGTCCATCGGGTGCCAGAAACCTTCGTGCACGAAGACCGAGAGCTCACCGTCCCGCGCCAGTTTCTGCAACGGCTCGAGCTCCAGAAAGGTCTTCGGATCGGAGCCCAGGTAGTCGAAGATCCGCCGGTTGAAGACGAAGAAGCCGCCCGAGACGATTCCCTCGGCGACCGTCGGCTTCTCGTTGAACTCCACGACCTTGCCGCCATCGACCTTCATTTCGCCGTAGCGCGAAGTCGGATGGACGCCGGTAACGGTCGCGATCCGTCCCTGCTCGCGATGGAACGCCAGGAGAGCGTCGAGATCGACCGTTCCGACCGCGTCGCCGTAGGTGAAGCAGAAGTCCTCGGCGTCGATATAGCTCTCGACCAGTTTGAGCCGCCCGCCGGTGCCGCTGTCGGCCCCGGTCTCGGCGCAGGTGACCTGCCAGTCCTCCTCACCCACCTGGTTGTGGAAGCGGACCTGCGGCGGATCGCCCTTCATCGAGACCGTGAAGTCGCGCCGCATCTCGTGATAGCGCAGGAAGTACTGCTTGATCACCCAGCCCTTGTAGCCCAGACAGAGGATGAAGCGCTGGAAGCCGCGCATTCCGTAGAGCTTCATGATGTGCCAGAGAATCGGCTGTTCGCCGATCTCCACCATCGGCTTGGGAACGTTGTCCGTGTGCTCGCGCAGGCGCGTGCCCTGTCCGCCGCAGAGAATGACGACCGGCATCCGGGCGATTGGCCCGGCAGCTCCCGGTTGCGGTCTGTTTTGGCGCCGTTCGTTCATCGTTTCTCCCTGGAGCGATCGTGGAACCACCCGGCGGTACGCGCGAGACCGTCCGCCAACCCGGTTCGGGCGCGGAAGTCGAGCCCGCGCTCGGCGCGCGACGGATCCAGCGCCGAGCGCCGGGGTTCGCCCGCGATCGGCGGCCCGTGCGCCGGAACCGCGCCGGGCCTGAGCGCCGTGGCGAGCCGGGCATGAAGCGTCCGGACGTCGGTTTCGACTCCTGTTGCCACATTGTAGACGCCGGGCGGACCGGAGAGCGCGCGGAGGCAGGCAGCCGCGACGTCTTCGACGTAGACGAAGTCGCGGCTCTGCCGGCCGTCGCCGTGGATCGTCACCGGTTCGCCGGCCAGCAGGCGTTGACAGAAGACGGCCACCACGCCGGCTTCTCCGACCGACTCCTGACGCGGACCGTAGACGTTGGCGAAACGCAGGGCGACTCCGGTGAGGCCGTGCCGGCGGGCGAAGAAGGCGAGGTAGCCCTCACCGGCGAGCTTGGCGACGCCATAGGGCGAGAGCGGAGCGAGGGGCGACTCCTCGGGAGTCGGGATCTCCTCCGGATCGCCGTAGACCGCCGCGCTGCTCGCGAAGACGATCCGTTCGACCCCCGCCGCGACCGCCGCTGCAAAGAGCCGCACGGTATCGAGAATGTTGACCTCGGCATCAAAAACAGGATCCTCGAGGCTGCGCCGCGCATCGACCTGAGCCGCGAGATGGACCAGGGCCTGCGGCGCGAACGCCGCCAGGCGCTCGCCCAGGGCGGGATCGCCGATCCCCCTGACCTCCAGCGGAATGGCTGGCGGGAGATTCTCCCGCCGGCCGCGCGACAGATCGTCGATCGCCAGCACCGGATGCCCGGCCGCCGCGAGGTGCTCGCAGAGATGGCTGCCGATGAAGCCGGCGCCGCCGGTCACCGCCACCCGCATCTTCTCCCCTGCCGTCATGCCGGTGTCCCGCCGCGGTCTCCGCCCGGGAGTCCGGGGCGTTCCCGCCGTCGTCGCCAGAGGCGCTCGCCGCCCGCTTTGCGGACATGCCGGCGCACGAGGCGTCCGAGGCGCTCCGGGGTGCGAAAGAGGGGTGTCACCTGCGAAGCGTAACAGGCGATCGCGGCGATCCGCGCAGCGACATCCTGGCGCTCGAGCGGATTCCGCAGGGCCTCCCAGGAGCGGCCGAAGATGCCAGCCCGGCGCAGCGCGAACATCTTCCAGACGATGTAGGGAAACTCCTCGTAGTAGAGCAGCGAAGCGCCGAAGGCGCGCTCGGCGGCGGCGCGCACGATGCGGTGGTCGACATGCCCCCCGACGCCGAGTGGCGCCACGACCTGGGTGCCTTCGCGGACTCCAGAGAGACCGCTGAAGCGCTGCGCGAGCCCGGCGACCAGCGGCTCCTCCTGCGGTGCCACCGGACCGAAGAGTTGGGCCAGAGTTGGGTAGAGGACGGTGCTGTCGGCGGGGTCGCGGCGGTGGATCGCCTCCTGCAGCTCCCAATGGGCCGGCCGCGCAGCGAGCACGCGGCAGGCCTCCTCGTCCTCGCCCCGGCGCGTCACCATGACTTCGCCCGGCGCGAGCTGCCAGAGCTCGAAGATCTTCGTCACCAGCGGCGAGGCGGTCGGATCGCCCGGACCGGGTTCGTCGCCGGCGAAGATCGTGACGATGTCGATTCCGGCTCCATCGCGCGCGGCGCGCGCGATCTGTCCGCCGCACGACAGGACGGCGTCGTCGAGATGGGGCGAGAGAAAGAGCCAACGCTCGCTGCCGCCGTTACTCATGCGTTGCGCTCGCGGACCGACCTGCCGAGCACCGGGCGGAAGCGGTCGAGGATTTCGTGGAG
>JBDSRU010000029.1:0-2907 GCA_039929145.1 Thermoanaerobaculia bacterium | reverse complement strand
CGGATGCGCAAGAGCCCCAGCCGCTGGGCAAGGGCGCGGCGCGCAGCGTAGATCGCTTTGCCCACGCCCCGTCGGCGGATCTCGGGATCGACCATGATCTCCGCGCCGTACAGCGTCCGGCCGCGCGCGGGGTCGTGGTTGCCGAAAAACCCGTGGTCGGTGAACTCCCGCCACGACGCCGACACGTCGTAGTCGTCCCACCAGATGACGAGGCTCGCCGCCATGCCTACCAGCCGGCCGGTCTCCGGAACGACGGCGACAACCTGTCCTTCGGGAAAGAGCCGCAGGTGGGAAGCGAGTTGGTCCTGCGACCAGGCTACCGACTCGGGATAGACCCGTTGGCAGAGCGCGATGATCGCCGGAAAGTCGGCGGTCGTCGTCGGCCGCACCAGGACATCGAGCCTGGCGGCGCCGAGGTCGAGTCGATCCGGAGGCTCGGCGGCATCCCGTCGCCCAGCATCGTTCAAAGTTCGACCACGTCGAGATTGGCGATGACTTCCGCCGTGGTGCGGCTGTCGCGTAGCGGCAGGACGGTCCCGGTTTCCCGCGAGCGACGGAGTATTTCGAGATCGAGGTCGGCAACGACCAGCATCTCCTGGTTCACTTCGCCCTCGGCGCGGATGCCGTCGCGGGCGAACGGGAAGTCGCATGGGGTCAAGACCGACGCCTGGCCGTAGTTGAGCGCCACCGCCGGCACCATCGGAAGCGAGCCGACCGTGCAGGAATGCACCACGTAAATCTGATTCTCGATCGCCCGCGCCTGGGCGCAGTAGCGCACCCGCAGGAAGCCGTGGCGATCGTCGGTGCAGCTCGGCACGATCAGCAGGTCGACGCCGCTGCGCGCGGCGGCCCGCGCGAGCTCGGGAAATTCGGCGTCATAACAGATGTTGACGGCGAACTTCGCGAACGGCGTGCTGAAGATCCGCAGCCGGCGACGGGGTTCCATCTTCCACTCTTCGCTTTCCCATCGGGTAAGGTGGAGTTTGCCCTGCCAGGCGCGCTCGCCGTGAGGCCCGAAGACGAACGAATCGTTGTGCAGCGCGCCGCTCTCACCGAGCGACGGAGTGGAGCCCGCCACGATGTAGATGCCGAACCGGCGCGCCAGACCCGCCATCAGTTCGACGATAGCCTCCCTGTGCTGCGCGAGTACCCTCGCTTGCTCGGGCATGGGCCGGCGCACGTCGCCCAGCGTCAGCAGCTGAAGGGTGAAGTACTCCGGAAAAACCAGGAGCTCGATCCGGTAGTCGGCCGCCGTGGCGACCAGGGACGACACCTGATCGGCGAACTGTTCGAAATCCTTGACCGGACGGATGTAGTACTGCAACGCGCCAACGCGAAGGGCTCCGTTCATGTCGCCATTGTTCCGGATCGTCGTCGGACCGTCAAACCGATTCCGGCGCGGGTCCCGCCGCCGGCGTCGGCGCGGATCCGAGCGCCCCCCCGCCCCAGACCACCAGGCCGACACCCATCGCTACGTTGGTCACCAGGATCACTACGGATGCGATGGGCAGGACCGCCTCTCCGTGAGGCAGGCCGAGATGAGCCGCTTCGATGGCCAGCACCGCCGTGACCAGGCCTCGCGGCTGCAGAAGGACCAGCAGCGGCAGAGGCACCGTGGGCAAGTCGCCTTTCCACCTGGAGCGGACGCGCACGATAGCGGCCCAGCGCGTGAACAGAAAGAGCGCGCTGGCGACGGCACCGAAGATCAAGGTCGCCCGCGACAGAGCACCTACCTGCACCACCACGCCAATGAAAACGAAAAAGAAGGCGCGCATGAGAAAGTTCATCTGCGACACGAAGGAGTGCAGCGCTGCCGTGTCGTACTCGGTCGGCCCCAGGGTCTCGGACCTGCCCAGGAAGCGCTTCAACTCGTCGAGGTTGGCCAGTGCGAAGCCGAAGGTGAAGACCGCGAGAGCGCCCGAAGCGCCGAGCAGAGAAACGCCTCCCCAGAGCGTCAGCGCGACGCCGAAAGTCAGAACATCGACATAGCTGTGCTCGCCGAGCGAGCGCATCGCTCGCGGCCAGAGCCAGCCGGCAGCCAGTCCGGCGAGCACGCTCGCCGCCGCGGCGAGGAGCGTTCCGAAGGCGACGAGCGTCCGAATCCCGCCGACATCGATGATCTGGCCGGCGAGCGAAAGCGCGAGTACTCCGAGCACGTCGGCGAGCGCCGCCTCCAGGATCAGCACCGGCCGCAGCGACGCGCCTAAAGTGAGGCGGCCGAGCAGTGGAATCAGGATCGCCCCCGAGACCGGCGCCAGGACGATGGCGAGGACCAGAGCATCGCGCCAGGGCCAGCCGAGCCCGGCGAGGGCTAAGGGAAAGACCGTCAGGGCGGCCCCGCCGAAACTCACCAGCGCCAGGCGGAGGGCCGTCCCGAGGGCCTTCAAGACCCGGTCGAGATCGAGATCGAGTCCACCCTCGAAGAGAATCAGGAGAAAGGCCACAGCGCCGAAGTGAGGCGCCACCGCCAAAAAATCGGCTGCCGGGAGGAGCCCAAAGAGGGGCCCTACCACCAGGCCGCACCCCATGAGCACCAGGACTGGCGGCACCCGCACCCAGCGAAACGCCTGCTCGGCGCCGAACGCGACGATCAGCAGGAAGCCGAGCAGAACGATGAACGCGTGACTTTCCATTGGCCATGAGAATATCCTGCCTCCGCGACTCGCCAGCCAGGTCGGCGCAGGCCGTGCGTCATGGGCGCGTGTACGCCGGGGCGCTTCACAATGCAGTGCTCCATTGCTCGAATCCCGCTGATCTTCTGCAATGATCTCTTCCTGTCCCGGCGTTTTTGCCCGGACGCTTCGCAGAGGAGCTGCACCATGTGGAAGCGTGAGAACGAACCCGTCCAGCCGTCCACCCCGGCCGCCGCGCCGCCCGTCGTCGCCCGCACTGATCGCAGCGATCGGA
>JBDSRU010000028.1:0-5358 GCA_039929145.1 Thermoanaerobaculia bacterium | reverse complement strand
CTGCTCGCCATTGCCGCGCACGAGACCGGCCAGAAAGAGACCCTCGACCAGGCGCTCGAAGTGGCGCGCCGCCGCAGCGTCGACCTCGGCCCCCTGGCCAACCTCTAGCGCCGCCGGGGACACACACGGAGGCCGCCGTCCTCGATGTGTGTCCCCGGAGGATCTGGTAGGATGTTTAAGCCCATTCGGGTGAACGCACGGCGCGTTCCGCGCCGATTCAAATCACGGAGACGAGACCAGTGAGCCGCAGTCAACGGACGGACGTCCGCAATATCGCCATCATCGCCCACGTCGACCACGGGAAGACCACGCTCGTCGACGCCATGCTCTGGCAGAGCGGGATCTTCCGCGCCAATGAAGCCGTCATGGAACGGGTCATGGATTCGATCGATCTCGAACGCGAAAAAGGGATCACGATCATGGCCAAGAACACCTCGATCATCTACAAGGGGACGCGGATCAACATCGTCGACACCCCGGGCCACGCCGACTTCGGCGGCGAGGTCGAGCGCACGCTCAAGATGGTCGACGGCGTCATGCTCCTGGTCGACGCTTCGGAAGGGCCGTTGCCGCAGACCCGCTTCGTGCTGCGCAAGGCGTTCGAGGCCAATCTCACGCCGATCGTGGTGATCAACAAGATCGACCGCCCCGACGCGCGCATCAACGAGGTCGTCAACGAGGTCTACGATCTGTTCATCGATCTCGACGCCTCCGAGGAGCAGCTCGACTTCCCAGTGCTCTACTGCAACGCCCGGAAGGGTCTCTGCCGCACCGAGCCCGACGGTGAGGACACCCTGCTCGCGCCACTTTTCGAGCAGATCGTGACCACCGTACCGCCGCCTTCCTACGATCCCGAGATGCCGCTCCAGTTCCTGATCACCAGCCTCGCCTACGACGACTACGTCGGGCGCCTGGCGATCGGCCGGATCTTCAGCGGCTCGGTGAAGAAAGCGCAGGAGGTTTCGCGAATCCGGATCGACGGCGGCGTCGAAACCGCCAAGGTCACGGTGCTCTACGGCTATGACGGACTGGCGCGGACGGAAATCGCCGAGGCCGGCCCCGGCGACATCGTCGCCATCGCCGGCCTCTCGGAGGTCGCGATCGGCGAGACGCTTTCGTCGGTCGAGAATCCGCAGGCTTTGCCGCAGATCCGCGTCGAGGAGCCGACGATCGCGATGGTCTTCTCGATCAACAACTCACCTATGTCTGGCCGCGAGGGCCAGCACGTCACCAGCCGCAAGCTCAAGGACCGGCTGGCGAAGGAGCTCCTCACCAACGTCGCGATCCGCGTCGAAGAGACCGACACCGCCGACGCGATGAAGGTCTCGGGTCGCGGCGAGCTGCAGCTCGCGATCCTCATCGAGATGATGCGCCGCGAAGGCTACGAGCTCTCGGTCGGCAAGCCCGAGGTCATCACGCGGATGGTCGAAGGCAAGCTCGCCGAACCGATGGAGCAGCTGATCGTCGACTGCCCGGACGAGTTCATCGGCGTCCTGTCGCAGAAGCTCGGCGCACGGCGCGGCCGGATGACCAAGATGGTGAACCACGGCACGGGCCGGGTCGGCATCGAGTTCCGCATTCCGTCGCGCGGCCTGATCGGCTTCCGCACCGAGTTCCTGACCGACACCAAGGGTCAGGGCATCATGAACTCGCTGTTCGACGGCTGGGACTTCTGGCAGGGCGACATCGAGCACCGCGCGACCGGCGCTCTGGTCGCCGATCGCTCCGGCAAGGTCACCGCTTACGCCATCGAAGGCCTGCAGCCGCGCGGCGTGCTCTTCGTCTCGCCGACCGACGAGGTCTACGAGGGGATGATCGTCGGCGAGCATGCCCGGGGCAACGACCTCGACGTCAACATCGTCAAGGAGAAGAAGCTCACCAACATGCGCGCATCGGGCTCCGACGATACCGTCCATCTCGTACCGCCCCGCCTGATGAATCTCGAGCAGGCGCTCGAGTTCATCAAGGAAGACGAGCTCGTCGAGGTGACGCCCAAGGCGTTCCGCCTGCGCAAACGGATCCTCAAGCCCAACCAGCGCTGACCGGAAGTCAGCTCGTCCGATCCACCACGTCGCCAAGCGCGTCGCGGTTGCTATTCTCGGGTGAGATGGCGACCTGGGCGATCGGCGACGTGCACGGCTGCTACCGCACGCTGCGCAAGCTTCTGAAGAAGATCGACTTCGCGAGGAGCTCCGATCGCCTCTGGTTCACCGGCGACCTGGTCAACCGCGGGCCGCGCTCGCTCGAGGTGCTCGAGTGGGCCAGCGACCACGACTGGCGGATCGAAGTGGTGCTGGGCAATCACGACTTGCATCTTCTTGCCCTGGCTTTCGGCGTCGCCGAGGAGCGGCCGCGCGACACGCTGCGGCCGGTTCTCAAGTCCGCTCGCCAGGTGCCGCTCATCGACTGGCTCCGCCGTCGGCCGCTCGCCGTGGGCGGTCCGGCGCGGTTGATGGTGCACGCCGGTCTGCTGCCGGCATGGACGGCGCAGGAGGCGCTGTCGATCGCGGCGCGGCTCGAAGGCAGGCTGCGCGGTGAGGATGCCGCGCAGCTCCTCGCGGCGCTGCGCCGAAAGGGCGGAAGTGCCGAACCGGAGAGCGCCGAGGTGCGAGCGCTGCGAGCGCTGGCGCTGGTGCGCACCGTGCGCAGCGACGGCGAGCTCTGTCGCGAGTTCACCGGTCGGCCGGAGGAGGCGCCGAAAGGCTGCGTTGCGTGGTTCGAGGTGCCCGGCCGCAGGAGCGCCGGCACCGAGATCGTCTTCGGCCACTGGGCTGCGGCCGGTTTCCGCCAGGCGGCCAACCTCCTCGCCCTGGATACCGGTTGCGCCTGGGGCGGTCATCTGACGGCGGTGCGCCTCGAGGATTCCGCCCGCGTTCAGGTGGGGAACGCGGAGTGACCGGGATCGCCATCGAGGGCTCGTTCGACCACGGACGGTTCCCGGCGACTGAGGCGGAGCTCGCGGCGGATGTTGGCGCCGGACTGGAGAGCGGGGGGCAGCTGTTCGTCGCGCTCGCCGGCGACGTCGTCGCCGACGCCGGGTTTGGCGAGGCGCGCCCGGGCGAACCGATGCGGCGCGATCACCTGATGCTCTGGATGTCGTCCTCGAAGCCGGTGGCGGCGGTCGCGATCGCTCAGCTCTGGGAGCGCGAGCGGCTCGAGCTCGATGACCCGGTGGCCCGGCACATTCCGGAGTTTGCCCAGGGCGGCAAGGAGAGGATCACCATCCGGCACCTGCTGACCCATACCTCCGGTGTGCGGATGCTCGACACCGGCTGGCCGCGTCTCGGATGGGATGGCATCGTGTCGAAGGTCTGCGCCCAGCGTCTCGAACCGCGCTGGGTGCCGGGGAGGAAGGCGGGATATCACCTTTCGTCGAGCTGGTTCATTCTCGGCGAGCTCGTGCGCCGGCTCGACGGCCGGCCGTTCGAGAGCTACGTCCGCGAGGAGATCTTCGAACCGCTCGGCGCCGGCGACTGCTGGATAGGCTTGCCGGTGGAGCGCTACCGGGGTTACGGAACGCGAATCGCGCCGATGTACGACACGTCGAATCCGGAACCTTCGGCGCCCCTTTCGACCTCCAACGGCTCGACCTCCGAAAGCCGTCTGTTCGTTCCGTCTCCGGGCGGCAACGGCTGCGGACCGATGCGCGAGCTGGCGCGGCTCTATCTCATGCTCGCCAGCGGCGGACGGTTTGCCGATCGCCGCCTGCTGCGCCGCGAGACGGTCGAGGCGCTCACCGCGCGTCACCGCGTCGGAATGATCGACGCCACGTTTCGCGTCCGGCTCGACTGGGGCCTCGGTCTGATCGTCAACTCGGCGCACTACGGCGAAGCAGAGACGCCTTACGGCTATGGCCCGTATGCCGGGGCGCGGACCTTCGGCCACAGTGGCGCCCGCAGCTCGACCGCATTCTGCGATCCGGAGGCCGGCTTGGTCGTCGCCCTGGCGGTCAACGGCATGCCCACCGACGACCTGCATCGGCGACGCTTCGAGCGCCTGACCTCGGCCCTCTACCGCGACTTGGGTCTGGCGGGGCCGACGACGGACCGTGCGGGGGAGGCGACGGCTCCGCCGCCGGATGCGATAGACTGAAAATGCTTGAGTCTCTCCGCCCCACCCCCCAAGTCGGCCTCTCCGCGCATCGTTCCCCGTTCCGAGCATGCGATCTCGCGCAGCCGCATCCAGAAAGAGGCGCTCAAGGTCCTCTACCGGCTGCAAGAGGCCGGCTACCTGGCCTACATGGTCGGTGGAAGTGTTCGCGACCTGCTGCTCCAACGGCAGCCGAAAGACTTCGATATCGCCACCGACGCCAAGCCGCAGGAGGTCCGGCGGGTGTTTCGCAACGCCCGCATCATCGGTCGCCGTTTCCGCCTGGTGCACATCCTGTTCGGCGAGGTGGTGGTCGAGGTTTCGACCTTCCGCAGCGGCGCCCAGCTGGCGGTACCCGGTGAAGAGGGTGAGGCCGCGCCGGAACTGCTGATCACCAGCGACAACACTTTCGGCACCGCCGTCGAGGACGCCTTCCGGCGCGACTTCACGGTCAATGCCCTGTTCTACAACATCGCCGATTTTTCGATCCTCGACTACGTCGGCGGTATGGAAGACCTGAAGCAGAATCTGCTGCGAACGATCGGCGATCCATGGGTCCGGTTCCGCGAGGATCCGGTGCGCATGCTGCGCGCCTGCGAGCTCGCCGGCCGGCTCGATTTCACCATCGAGGCGTCGAGCCAGCAGGCGATCCACGAGCTCCGGCAGGAGCTCACCAAGGCGTCGCCGGCGCGGGTGAGCGAGGAGCTCGTGGCTCTCCTGCGCTGTGGCAGCGCCGGCAAGGCGATGCAGTGGATGCTCGACCTCGGCCTGCTCGAGGTCCTTCTGCCGGAGGCCTACGCCATGGTGCAGGCGAGTGAGCGCGGTCTGGGCGACTTCGGCCGGATCCTGCCGACGCTGGATCGCAAGATCGCCGCCGGGCGCGACGCCTCGGACGGTGGCCTGCTCGCCGGTTTGCTGCTGCCGAGCGTGCTTTTGCGCCGCTTCGACATCGAGGCGTTGGCGCGCAAGGCCTTGCGCCGGGATCAGCTCGCCGCGCTGGTCGACGAGGTGACCGCCCCCTTCCTGCAGCGCTTCGCGCTGTCGCGGGTGCGCAGCCAGCAGATGAACGACGCACTCAAGGGCTTCCTCCGCCTGTGCGAACCGCATCGCACCGCCGGCGAACGCCATCTCGCGGTGACCCGTTCGTGGTTCCCTGACGCTCTGTGGCTCTTCGAGCTTTTGGCCGAAGCGACGTCCGAAGGCTTCGAGGAGCTCGCACAATGGCAGGCGGCGGCGCGACGCCGCCCGGTGCTCGCCTCGGGCGAGGTC